>JANDLU010000047.1 GCA_024330215.1 Candidatus Gaiellasilicea maunaloa | reverse complement strand
GCATTCGCGATCAGCCGATCCAGCGAGCTTGTGTTCTTTGCGCACAAGCTCGGTTCGGACGCGCGCGCATACGCTCCGGCCGTGGAAGCACTCCTCGCGTTCGGCGCCTCTCTCCTCGCGCTCCGGCTCAGCGGCCTCCTCGCGGCCCGCTGGCGCGTGATCCGGTCGCCCCATCTCGCCGCCTGGAGCGCCGGCCTCGGCGCCTACGCCCTCGGGGCGGCGGCGCTCGCCTGGGGCGCCGCCGCAGGCTGGGACGATCGCTCCTTTCGCGCCTACTACCTCTTCGGCGGCCTCCTGACGGCACCGCTCCTCGGCGCGGGCTCGCTGCTCGGAGCCGGTCGACGCCTGGCCGCGCCCGTCGTGCTGGTGTACAGCGGCCTCGCCCTCGGGGTCGCTGTCGCCGTCCCGCTCTCGATCCCCGTGAGTGGGTCGACGATCCCAGAGGCTCAAGATCACCTCAACCTCTTTCCGGCGCGGATCCTCGCGATCGTCGGCAACGTCGCGGGCTCGATCGCCCTCGTCGGCGTCGCTCTGCTGACGCTCCGCAAGCGGCCACTCGGGAACTCGCTCCTGCTGGCAGGGGTCGCAGTCGCCGCCGTCGGAAGTGCGCTCGCGGGCCTCGGCGCCGGCGAAACCGCCCTCTTCGTCGCCGTCGCGGCAGCGCTCGTCTATCTCGGCAGCGTCGTCCGCTCGTAACAGAACTGGAGCTGACTGCAGACTGACGCTTCCAAGACTCGGTCCGCGATCAGCTCTCTTTACCTTTTGCAAACAACCGGGCTGCTAGCCTGGCTCGGCGATACGCGCTGCCCGGATGCCCTGCGGCTTCTCCGCGTCCCGGCGGCCGACCATGTTTCCGTTCAAGGGGGTCTCGTTTGAACCTGTCTGTTCGCATGCTGCTCCTCGTCGGTGTCCTCGTCCTCGTGCTCGCGGCACTCGTCCGGCCCCAACTCGCCGATGCCCGCTCGACCCGGGTCAGCCTGGTCGAGCAGATCGACGACTACCGCGCCGAGACCTGGCGCTGGCAGAAGCTGATGAGAGCTCCCCGCACCCGGACGAGCTACAGCGAGCGCAAGATCGACAGCGGCACCTACCGAGCCTGGGTGCGCGACCTCTGGCACAAGCGCGCGCTCGCCGCCGAGCGGCGCGCAGCGAGTCCGCCGCACCGCTCCCAGTGGCTCTGCATCCATCGCCACGAGCGCCATCCGCTCCAGGGCTGGGCCACGCAAACCGGGAACGGCTACTACGGCGGTCTGCAGATGGACATCTCGTTCCAGCGCACCTACGGCTCGGAGATCCTCCGGCGCAAGGGCACGGCGAACAACTGGTCGGCGCTCGAGCAGATGTGGGTGGCCGAGCGCGCCCATCGCAGCGGCCGCGGCTTCCAACCCTGGCCGAACACCGCTCGCTCCTGCGGCCTGACCTAGCCCGGATCGTCCTCGCCGTTCGCGCGGCGCTCACGGAGATAGACCGCGAGGAAGACGGCGAGCAGGCCGACGACGAGCACGAGCTCGACGACCGCGCCGGCCACTCCACCGTGGGCGACTAGTCCTGCGAGAGCAGCCACAACCCTCCAACCGTGTAGGCGACCATCAGCGCGAGGAGCGCGTACTGCGAGCGTAGCGCCGACCTCGGCGGAAAGAGGCTGACGGCGCGGTCGTGGGCGATCGCGAGCCCGGCGACGTGGCCGGCGACGAGCGCTCCCACCTGCACGTACCAGACCGCGTTCGGCGAGAGCGGGGCCAGGTTCGGCGCGAAGTCGGCCGCCCCGAGCAGATCCCAGCCGTAGCCGAACGGGTCCGAGGCGAGCGGCAGCGCGAACTGCCCCTGGACGACGAGCAACGTCAAGTAGTGCGCGACGGCGTAGACGAGCGCGATCGGAACGAGGCTCTGAAGGAACTCCGGCTCGAGCGGCCGCTCCGCACGTGCGACTCGTCGGGCAAGCCGTGTCGCCGCGAGATACGCCAGGACGACGACCGCCATGCAGCCGAGGAGGCCGGCGAGCGCAAGGAGCGTCCCGACGAGATCGGCGACACCGGGAGAATCGGGGACGTAGGGACCCTCGACGCGTGCGCGCAGGTCCTGCCAGGCGGACGAGCGACTGAGGCCGTCGAAGCCGACCGAGCCGAGCATGACGGCGACGACCGCGAGCATGCCTGATCGGCGCTCTGCCCCGGCGAGCCCGGAGAACGGCGTCCGGACCACAAGCCGGCCGTTCCGCTCGCCGAAGGGAGCGATCCGGGCGAGTAGGCCGAAGTAGACGGCGAACGCCTCGCCCCGCTCGGCCCACAGGCGCCGGCCGACGGCCGCCATCCCGAACCACGTCGCGTAGCTGTAGAGCGCGATCGCGAGCGCGAGCGCCCGTGGATTCGCCGGATCGACGTAGCAGAGCTCGAGCGCGACGAATGCGAAGAGAAGGAGCGCGGCGGGATAGACGCCGAGCCGCTCCGGATACGCGACGATGGGATTCCACGTCCGGCCGAGGGAGCGCCAGATCCAGGCCACCGCGCTCGCAATCGCAAGCCACGGGTTGAGCGCCGGCCAGACGTTCCCGAGCACGACCTGGAGCGGAACGAGCCCGAGCCAGAAGATGACGTAGACGAAGGTCGGTGCCAGATTCGTCGCGGACGACGGCTCGCCGAGTAGCGCCGTCAGGAAGACAAGCACGAGCAGGGCCGCGGAGAACAGGCCGAGCAGAACGTGCAGCGCAGTCGACCGAAGGGCGCGCTCGAGCCCGGGCGGAAACGGTCGCCCCTCGGCCCGCCGGTCGAGCTGCGAGCGCGTCCAGAGGGTGCCAAGGAGCAGGAACGAGAGCACGAGCACGACGGCGGCACCCCAGGAGAAGAGCCACGTCGGAACCGGTAGGTCTCGAACGCCTCCGATCCCGTGCGCGAGCATCAAGGGCGAACCTCGAGGTCGGCCAGCTTGATTCCGCGCTCCTCGAGCTCGACCTCGAAGCGACCGGCGACCGTCGCGGTGAAGACGAGCGTGGCGGGCGAGCCGGGCGCGACATCGGCCATCAGGTCGTAGCCGTGGAGGTGGACCTGGTCGGAGACGGTGGCGACGACCGCCAGGACGACATTGTCGCCCTCCTCGACCGTGACGCGCCGGATCCCGCCGACCGGTCGGCCGTCCTCGACCACGATCCTGATCCTCGTGGACGGCCGCGCCTGCGGCGGTCTCGGAGGCGTGGTCACCGCGGGAGGAAACCGGATCGATGTCGTCGCAGGCGTCGGTGCCTGCTCGTTCTCCTGCGGGCGCAGCGCGAGAAAGAGACTGAGTAGCAAACCCAACGAAGCGGCGATCAAGGCGACCCGGCGAAACTGACGACTCAAGCGCCGAGCCTCTCCCGGACAAGCTCGCTGACGACCCGCGCGTTCGCCTTGCCGCCGGTCTCCTTCAGGACCTGGCCGACGAAGAAGCCGAGCAGACCCTCCTTGCCGCCGCGATAGGCCGCCACCTGGCCGGGGTTCGCGTCGATGATTCGTGCGATCACCGGCTCGAGCTCGCCGGTGTCGGAGACGGCTTCCTGCGCCAGGTAGGGAGCGGCCTCGAAGCCGGGCTCGTCGATGTGCGAGAGAGCGTCGTCGAGCACCGCGCGCGGGATCCGGTCGCGCGCGCCGACGAGCAACGCGAGCTGGCTCGCGTCGACGGCATCGCCTGCCGAGGTGGCGAGCCGGTTTGCGATCAGGTTCGCAACCGGTAGCGGCTCGGCTCCCGCGGCAACCGTCGCCTCGTAGAGCCGGTCGAGCCCGCCGGTGACGAGGACGAGCGCACGGTCGAGGTCGAGCTCTCGCTCGAGCCGGCGGATCCGGACGGACGGCAGCTCGGGCAGCTCGCCGCGAAGGCGCTCGACGAGCTCGGCCGGCGGCTCGACGGGGACGAGATCCGGCTCGGGGAAGTAGCGGTAGTCGTCGGCCTCCTCCTTGGAACGCCGTGCGGTGAGCGCGCCGGAAGAGGCATCGAAGTCGTAGGTCTCCTGGACGACCTCGCCGCCTGCCTCGTAGACCGCGATCTGGCGAGCGACCTCAGCGTCGATCCCTTGCGCCACGAAGCGGAACGAGTTCATGTTCTTCAGCTCGCAGCGCGTCCGCAGCTCGGCGGATCCGGCCGGTCGGACCGAGACGTTCGCGTCGACACGGAGCGTTCCCTTCTCCATCTCCGCGTCGGAGATCCCGAGCTCGACGATCGTCTGCCGCAAGAGCTGGAGGAAGCGTCGCGCGTCCTCGGAGGAGTGGATGTCGGGACCGGTGACGATCTCGACGAGCGGGGTGCCGACGCGGTTGAAGTCGACGAGCGAGTGCTCCGCGCCGCCGATCCGGCCCGTGCGGCCGCCGACGTGAACCGTCTTCGCCGCGTCTTCCTCGAGGTGAGCCCGGACGATCCCGACCTCGTGGTCGCCGGCGGAGCTTGGCACTAGCATCCTGCCATTGACGCAAGAAGGTAAATCGTATTGCGAGATCTGATAGCCCTTCGGGGAGTCCGGATAGAAGTAGTTCTTCCGCGCGAAGACGGCGCGCTTCGGGATCTCGCAGCCGAGCGCGAGCCCGAGCTTGAGCGTCCACTCGAGCGCAATCCTGTTCGGAACCGGCAGCGCGCCCGGGAGCGCGAGGCAGACCGGGCAGGTCTGCGTGTTCTCGCCGCCGCCGAACCCGTTGGCGCAGCGGCAGAACATCTTCGTCCGCGTCTTGAGCTGGACATGGATCTCGAGCCCGACGACGGGTTGCCACGTCATCGCAGCCGCTCCGGGACAGGATCGAATCCGATTGCCTGCTCGAGCGCGTGGCCGGTGCGAAAGAGCGTGTTCTCGGAGAACTGCGGCCCGATCAGCTGCAGTCCGACCGGCAAGCCCTCGGAGAGTCCGCAGGGGACGTTCAGCCCGGGCAGCCCAGCCATGCAGGAGGGGATCGTGAGCAGATCGGAGAGATACATCGCGAGCGGGTTCGCCGCCTTCTCGCCCAGCTTGAAGGCGACCGTCGGCGATGTCGGCGAGACGAGCACGTCGAAGCGCTCGAACGCGGCCGCGTGCTCCCGAGCGATCACCGTCCGCACCTTCTGCGCCTGGCCGTAGAAGGCGTCGAAGTAGCCGGCCGAGAGGGCGTAGGTGCCGAGCATGATCCGGCGCTTCGGCTCGTCGCCGAAGCCGACATCGCGCGTGCGCTCGACCATCTCCCGGTAGCTCTCGCCATCGACACGAAGCCCGTAGCGCACGCCGTCGTAACGGGCGAGATTGGAGGAGGCCTCGGCCGGAGCGATCAGGTAGTAGCAGGCGAGCCCGTACTCGACCGAGCGGGGCAGCTCGCACTCCCCCACCTCGGCGCCGAGCGAGCGTGCGAGCTCGATCGCGTTCTGCACCGCGGTGGTGACGCCGGGCTCAATCCCCTCGGCCTCGTTCAGCTCCTTCGGGACGCCGATCCGGAGGCCGGACAGGTCCTCGCCCTCGGGAAGACGAACCGGCTCCGGTAGCTCGACCGTCGTCGAGTCGCGCTCGTCGCGACCGGCGATGAGCGAGTAGAGGAGCGCGCAGTCGCGGACGTTCTTCGCGACCGGGCCGACCTGGTCGAGGCTGGATGCGAACGCGACGATCCCGTAGCGGCTGACCGTTCCGTAGGTCGGGCGCAGGCCGACGTTGCCGCAGAGCGCGGACGGCTGCTTGATCGAGCCGCCGGTGTCGGAGCCGAGTGCCCACGGCGCCAGCCCGGCCGAGACCGCCGCCGCGGAACCGCCCCCGGAGCCGCCCGGGACGCGCTCCGGATCCCACGGGTTGCGCGTCGGCCCATACGCGGAGTTCTCGGTCGACGAGCCCATCGCGAACTCGTCCGTGTTGGTCTTCCCGATGATCGGGAGGCCGGCGGCCTTGCAGCGCGCGGCGACAGTCGAGTCGAACTGCGGCACGTAGCCGGCGAGGATCTTCGAGCCGGCCGTCGTCTCGATCCCGTGCGTCGAGATCACGTCCTTCAGCGCGACCGGAACACCGTCGCCGTTTGGTTCGTCGACGAGACGCAGGTAGCAGTGCAGCTCGGGGTCGCGCTCGGCGGCGGCATCGAGGTAGGCCCGGTGGAGCTCGGCCCCGGTGACCTCCTTCCGCTCGACCAGGCCGGCCGCCTCCTCGGCGGTCAGGCGCAGCGTGTCGACGACGCTGCTCACGGACGAGACCCCCATCCCCCCCAATGGGGGCGCGCGGCCCCCCTGCGAACAGCGTCGCAGAGATCCAGATACAGGTGTGTGCCGAATCTGTGTCGGCCCTGTGTCAAATCGCTCACAGTCATGTCGTGGGCGGCACGCGGAAGAGGTCGTCCTCGCGCTGCGGTGCGTTTGCGAACACCGCGTCGAGACCAAGCGAATCGTACGGCTCGTCCTCGCGCCAGGCGTTCACGAGCTCGAGCGGATGCGAGGTCGGCGGAACGTCGTCGAGGTCGAGCTCGGCCACCTTGCCGACCGCCTCGAGGATCGCGCCGAGCTCGAGCGTCAGCCGCTCGACCTCGTCGCCCGACAGCTCGAGCCGAGCCAGCTTCGCGACGTGAAGCACCTCCTCGCGTGTGATCGCCATTGTCAGTCCATCCTCGCACTCAGCATCCTCACAAAAGGAGAGAGCCCCTTCCGGGGCTCTCGATACTCGAAATCCGGAAGTGCTCTACGCGACTGCGGAGACGTTCGCCGCCTGGGCTCCCTTGGGGCCCTGGACGACCTCGAACTCCACGCGCTGGCCTTCGGTCAACGACTTGTAGCCGTCCATCGTGATCGCCGAGAAGTGCACGAAGACGTCCTCGCCACCCTCACGCTCGATGAATCCGTAGCCCTTCTCGTTCGAGAACCACTTAACGGTGCCCTGCGCCAACTGATGTTCCTCCTTGCGTGAAGCGACAGGGGTGCATGCACCGGTGCCGCTGACCTGTAAGCGCGCGAAACATAGCCTCATGAAGCGGGAAACGCAAGCGTCCCGGCGCGGTAGCGCGCGGCCTTGACGGCGTTGCGGAGGAGCATCGCGATCGTCATCGGGCCGACTCCGCCAGGCACCGGCGTCAGCAGGCCCGCGCGCTGCTCGACGTTGGGTGCGACGTCTCCCACCAGACCCGCTTCCGTTCGGGTGATCCCGACGTCGATCACGGTTGCCCCCGCCTTCACCCAGTCGGCCTGGACGAGACCGGGCGCTCCCACCGCCGCAACCACGACGTCCGCTCGCGCAACCTCGGCGGCGAGGTCTCGCGTGCGCGAATGGCAGATCGTGACCGTGGCGTGTCGCTGCAGGAGGAGCAGGGCGGCCGGCTTGCCGACGATGTCGCTCCGTCCGATCACGACCGCGCTTGCGCCGGCGAGCTCGACCGCGTACGCGTCGAGGAGCGCGAGCACGGCGACCGGGGTCGCGCCGACGTAGGTCGGCCGGCCGAGGAGGAGCTGACCCGCGTTGAACGGGTGCAGGCCGTCGACGTCCTTCATCGGATCGATGGCGGCAGTGATCCGGGCCTCGTCGATCCCGTCCGGCAAGGGTAGCTGGACGAGGATGCCGTCGATGGATCCGGCGGCGTTCAACTCGCGAACGCGCTCGACCAGCTCGGCCTCGGTGGTCGCGGCAGGAAGCCTGACGTCGCGCGACACGATCCCCACCTCGGTCGAGGCCTTGTGCTTGAGCCGGATGTAGACGTCGGAAGCGGGATCGTCGCCCACGAGCACCGTTGCGAGCCCAATCGGGCTCAGGCCGGCGACCTCGGCGGCGACTTCTTCGCGGATGCGTGCGGCAAGTGCCTTACCGTCCATCATCGTCGCCGCCATGGGCAGAGAATACGCCGAGCCGTCGAGCCCTAGGCCCCTAGAGCGAGCAAATCGCGATGGCGGCACTAAGCTCTGCCGATGGACCGTTGGCCGCGCAAGAACGACACCGAGTCGATCCGCGCCCGGCGAGACGGGATCCGAGAGATCGTCGGCGACGAGCCACTCGCCCACGACGACGAGGCCTGGGCGCGCGCACAGGAGTCGCACACCGGAATCGCCGCCATCCCGGTCTCGGTCGTCGGGCCGCTCCTCGTCGAGCTCGGCGCCTACGAGCTCGAGGAGCCTGCCGGCTTGCTGCGAGAGACCGGCCGCGCCCAGGAAGAGATCCTGATTCCCCTCGCGCATACCGAGGGCGGCCTCTCCGCGTCGGTCTCGCGCGGGTTGAAGGCTGCCGCGACCGGCGCCGGCTTCAGAACGTACGTAATACACGACAGAATCACCAGAGCTTCTTGCTTCATCTGCAAAGACACGCAGGATGCCGTCGAGCTAGCAAGCTGGATCGAGTCCTCTGTCGACGACCTGCGCGCGTTCCTCGCCGCCCTCGACGACCCGTCGCTCTCGAAGCGCGCGAAGCTGCGCGAGGTGACGACGCACATCGTCGGGCCTATGTGCCACGTCCTTTGGGCTTGGACGACCGGCGACGCCTGCGGACCGAACATGATGACGCGCAACAGCTACGCGCTGAACATGGGCTACGTGATGCAGCAGGCGCCCGTGCAGCCGGAACGGGCGATCCTCGAGGCGAACATGGGCGGCGACAAGAAGCCGTCCCACCAGTTCTTCGGCTCCGGCCACGGGAAGACCGTGCTCGCGGAGGCGACGCTCGACGCCGAGACGGTCCGCCGCGTCCTGAGGACGACCGTCGACGACCTGCTCGAGCTCTCCTGGGCAGGAACGCATGGCGCGGTCGCCTCGGGGATGCAGTCGGTCGCCTTCACTCCGGCCTCGGCGATCGCGGCGATCTTCGCCTGTACCGGCCAGGACCTCGGGATGATCGGGACGAGCTCGATGGCGCATGGCACGGCGCACCGAACCGCCGAAGGCGGCCTCCACGCGGCGATCCGCTTCCCAGGGCTCGAAGTTGGCACGGTCGGCGGCGGCACCACCCTCCCGTACGCCCGCTCCTGGCTCGCGTTGCTCGGGTGCACGGGAACCGGCACCGTTTACCGCTTCGCTCAGATCGTCGCGGCGGCTGCGCTCGCGCTCGAGATCTCCGCCTCGGCGGCGATGGCCACGGCCGGCTCCGAGAACTTCTTCCGCGCTCATCACGAGCGCGGTGGACTCCGCTAGATTCGACCTCGGATGTCCGCCGATCCCGTCACCGAGGAGCCGATCAACGCCGACGCAACCTTCGAGCCGCTGCTCGAGGCCGAGCGAGCCGCCGCCGCCGACGCCGCCCACGACCAGCGCGCGCGCGGCGTCCTCCGCTTCTACGAGCTCGCGAAGAAGCAGGAATGGCAGGTCCGCGATCTCCCGTGGGGCGAGATCCCGCCGATCCCGGAGACGCGCGCAGGCGCCTCAACCGAGAAGAAGGAGCGGCGCCGCGCCGTCTGGCGCTCGGTCATCACGCAACAGCTCCAGGCCGACGAGCTCGCGGTCCAGATGGCCGGACAGCTTCTGAACATGGCGCCGCATCCGGAGGCGAAGCTCTACTACTCGACGATGGTGCAGGACGAGGCCCGCCACGTCGAGGCATGGCTCAAGCTCGCGACGGAAGCGGGCGGCACCGCCGAGCGCGACCCGCACCTCGACGAGCTCGCGAGGATGACGCTCGAGGCGGAGACGCTCGAGGAGAAGGTCTTCCAGATGCAGGTCTTCTTCGAGCGGCTGATCATCCCCCGCTTCCGCCTGATCGCCCGCTCAGCGCGCGGCACGATCCTCGAAGACGTCTGCAACCGGCTCACGATCGACGACGGGATCCATCACAGCTCGGGCGTCGCGTACGAGCGCGTGCTGCTGGAGCACGCTTCGAAGGAGACGAAGGATCGTCTGATCAAGGCCGCAAATGGGCTGCTTCCGATCTTCGTCGAGCATGCGCTCTGGCGGCCGAAGGAGCGCGCCTGGATCGGGAACGTGATGCGCGAGACCGACATCCGCCGGCTCCAGGAGGACGTGACGGACGGGATCCGGATGGCCTCGAGCCTCGGTCTCGACGTCTCGGACATCCGGCTTCCGTTCGCCGCATAGAGCTCGAGCGCACGCAGCTCGTCCCACGCGGCCTCGACGAGACGTTCGCCTTCTTCGCCGAACCGCGGAACCTGGAGGCGATCACGCCGCCGTGGCTCCACTTCCGGATCCTCGAGGCGCCCGAACGGCTCGAGCGGGGCTCTTTCCTCCGCTACCGGCTGCGGCTCTACGGGATCCCGGTGCGCTGGCTGACCGAGATCGAGTCCTGGCAACCGCCGCGAGGCTTCAGCGACCGCCAACTCCGTGGGCCTTACCTCGTCTGGCTCCACACCCACCGCTTCGCGTCGGTCGCGACTGGGACGGAGATCTACGACAACGTCCGTTACCGCGTTCCCGGCGGGCCGCTCGCGCCGACGCGCCTCGTCCGCCGCTTCGTCGACGAGATCTTCGACTACCGCGCCGAGCGACTGCGCCAGCTCCTGTCCTGACGACGCAACGCGATCCCGGTGAGGAGCTCGCGGACGATCCGCTCGGCGACGAGCGCGGTCACGTCCGCCGAGCCGACCGCGGTCGGGATCGCCTCGACCACCTCCGCCCCGACGAGCTGGACACCGGCCGCCACGGGAGGCCCAGAGGAGGTCGGCCGTCGTCATCCCGCCCGGCTCGGGAGTCCCCGTTCCGGGTGCGAAGGCCGGGTCGAGCACGTCCACGTCGACCGAGACGAAGACCGGGCCGGCACCGACGCGCTCCAGGGTGCGCTCGAGGACGGCGCGAATCCCGAGCTCGCCGACGTCGTGCATGAAGTAGCTGACGATCCCTTGCTCGGCCTGCCAGCCGAGCTCCGCCGGCCCGGGCCAGCAGCCGCGCAGCCCGATCTGGACATAGGCCGACCGGCCGTGCACCGAGGCGACGGCGCGGATGTCGGATTCGGCGATCGAGTGGTCGCCGCCGAGGACGATCGGGATCGCGCCCGCCTCGGCGACCTGGCGGACGAGCGCCTCGATCGCCGCGTGTGAGCGCTCCGGGTCGGCCGGGATCACCGGTGCATCGCCGAAGTCGACGACGCTGAGCTCTGCGAACGCGTCGATTCTGGCCTCGAGGTGCGGCCCAGGCGGGCAGCTCGCGGCGCGAATCGCCCGTGGCGCGAAGCGCGTCCGGGCCGATCCGAGACGAGATCGTCGGTCGGCGCACCGACGATCGCCACGTCGACGCCCACGAGCTCGGCCGGATCCTGCGTGTACGGCATCCCGCCGAACGTGAGCAGGCCGGCGTAGTCGGGCTTGTCCGGCAGGCCGAGCGCGCGCCAGCGCTCGAGCGGATCGATCACGGGAACCGCTCTTCGAGCCGCTCTAGGACGAGCGCGACGCTCGTGGCGTACAGCGGCTCGTCGAGCACGGAGGCGGCAAGCTCGTTCGCCTCGCGCACGACGCGCTCGCGCTCCGTCTCGAGGCCGCTGCGCGCAACGAAGACGGCGGCATGCGCCCTCGAGGCCCAGTCGACCAGACCGTCGAGCCCTGCTGCCGGCCGGTCGGGTGCTGCGACGCGCGGCGCCGTCTCGAGCTCCATGGCGAGGACGCGGGCCTGCAGATCGAGCTCGCGGATCTCGTCCACCGCGGCCGCCTCTTCGCGCTCCAGCTCCTCTCGACGCGCGGCGAGCTGCGCACGCCTCTCCTCTGCCGCGCCCACATCGGTCGTGGCGTTTGCGTCACGCCTGCCAGCGTTCGCCTTCGCATCGTCGCTGCGGGCGCGCTCGACGGCGCGGCGAGCCTCCGCGAGCTCGGTCTGCGCCGCGTCGAGGTTCCGCTCGGACTCCGCGAGCGTGGCCTCGAGTCGCTCCCGATCGCGCGGCAGCCGCTCCAGGAAGCCGCCGGTCTGTTCCGCACGCACCTTGGTCTCGTCCACCCGACGGCCGAGCTCGACCAGGAACGCGAGCCGCTCGGCCAGCGCGGCGTCGCGCTGCTCGAGTTCCGCGGCGAAGGCGACGGCCGTGTCCACGAGAGCACGTTAACGTGAGCAGCGATGACGAGAGTGGCGGTCAACGTCGGCGACCTGCAGAGGCTGACCCGGCTACTCGGCGCGGTCGTCCGCTTCGTCGTCAGGCTCGCCCTTGCCGCCCTGCTCGGCGTGGCGGCCATCGCGATCGCTCTCGCGCGAGGCGACTTCTCGGCGCTGGAGATCGTCTTCACGCTGCTCCTCACCGCCGCCCCGGCGATCCTGCTTCTCTTCGCTGCCGGACTGTGCGAGGTGATGCGCCTGCCCGAGCGGCTGCGCCGGATGCCGAGACAGGGCGCAGATCAGCTCGCCGAGCTGACGCGGATCGCGGGGGAAGCTCGTACCTCGGGCTTCCGACGGGCGCCGTCGCTCCTCTGGCGCTTGCGTGGAGCAGTCGGCTCGACCCGCGACCTCGTCGGCTTCGCGGTTCCGCTGCGCGTCTTCACGCTGCCGTTCCTCGCTCTCACTCTCTTCGCCGCGGCGGTCAGCGTCTTGCTCGTGCTCGCCGGCCCGGTCGCGCTCGTCGCGCTTGCGATCGGCTAGGACGGGGAACGAGCCGCCGATGGAACCTGCTCAGAGGATCCAGGAGCTCGATCTCGTCGTCGCGCGGGTGACGGCGGTCGCCGCCCACCCGGGCGCCCGCGGCCCATCGGTGCAGCTCACCCTCGATCTCGGCGGCCGCGGCTCCCGCGAGACGGCGTTGCCAGTCGCGCTGGAGGAGGCCGGCGAGCTCGTCGACACCCAGGTCGTCTGCGCAGTCGGTGGCGAGGACGCAGTCGTGCTCGCCGTCCACCCTCACGACGTCGGCCTCGTCCTCCTCCGTCCCGACCGCGAGGTCGAGAACGGCTCTCCGGTCGCCTGAATTGACGGGTGAGCTTGTGTTGAAACAACACAAGCTTTCGGATCCTCGCGACGGTTCGGCTCAACCAGGTCGTACGTCCGGGCGCGAAGAACGCTTGTGTTGAAACAACACAAGCCTCGGCGGTTGAGGTGAGCGAACGACTGGAGGCCCTCGTCGAGCAGCTCGAGCTTCGCCCAGGCGACCGAGTACTCGAGATCGGCTGCGGTCACGGGGTGGCCGCGACGATGGTCTGCGAGCGGCTCGACGGGGGCCGGCTGACCGCGATCGACCGGTCAGCGAAGATGATCGAGGCGGCGACCCGCCGCAACGCGGCGTACGTCGAGGTTGGGAAGGCCGAGTTCATCGTTGCGAGCCTGGAGGACGCCGGCCTCGGCGAGCGGCGGTTCGATGTCGTCTTCGCCGTTCGCGTGGGGCTCTTCCACCGCGAGCCCGAGCGCGCGCAGGCTCTCGTTCAGCCGTGGCTCGCGCGTCGTGGCCGCGTGCTGCCGTTCTTCGATCAGCCGGGCCGCGCGTAGCTACCCTCGTTCGGTGCCGCGCCGAGACTTCCCAGCCCGCCGCGACGATCTGCGCAACGTCGCGATCGTCGCTCACGTCGACCACGGCAAGACGACCCTCGTCGACGCGATGCTCTGGCAGTCGGGCTCGTTCCGGGCGAACCAGGACGTGAACGAGCGCGTCATGGACTCGATGGATCTCGAGCGCGAGAAGGGAATCACGATCCTCGCCAAGAACACAGCCGTCCAGCGCGGCGACACGAAGATCAACATCATCGACACACCCGGGCACGCGGACTTCGGCGGCGAGGTCGAGCGCGGGCTGACGATGGTCGACGGCGTTCTCCTCCTCGTCGATGCGAGCGAGGGACCGCTGCCGCAGACGCGCTTCGTCCTCCGCAAGGCGCTCGAGTCGCGCCTGCCGGTCGTACTCGTCGTCAACAAGGTCGACCGGCCGGACGCGCGCACCGAGGAGGTCGTCGACGAGGTCTACGAGCTCTTCCTCGACCTGGACGCGGACGAGACCCAGATCGAGTTCCCGATCGTCTACTGCATCGCCCGCGAAGGCCGCGCCGGGCTCGCCGAGGACGAGCTCGCGGACGATCTCGGGCCGCTCTTCGACACGCTGCTCGAGACGGTGCCTGCACCCTCGTACGATCCGGAGCACCCTTTGCAGGCGCTCGTCACGAACCTCGACGCCTCGCCGTATGTCGGCCGGCTCGCGCTCTGCCGCGTTCGCCATGGGACGATCCGCAAGGGCCAGCAGATCGCCTGGTGCCGGGCTGACGGGACGATCGAGAACGCGCGCGCGACCGAGCTCTACGTGACCGATGCGCTCGATCGCGTGCCCGCCGAAGAGGCCGGCCCCGGCGAGATCGTCGCGCTGGCGGGTCTGCCGGACGTGACGATCGGCGAGACGATCGCCGACCCTGACGACCCGCGCCCGCTGCCCGTCACCGCCGTCGACGAGCCATCGCTCTCGATCACGCTCGGGATCAACACCTCGCCGCTGGCCGGCACCGAGGGCGACAGGGTGACCGCGAGCATGATCTCGACGCGACTCGAGCAGGAGCTCGTCGGCAACGTCTCGCTGCGGATCCTCCCGACCGAGCGGCCCGAGGTCTGGGAGGTGCAGGGTCGCGGCGAGCTCCAGCTGGCTGTGCTGGTGGAGATCATGCGCCGCGAGGGATTCGAGCTCACGGTCGGCAAGCCCGAGGTGCTGACGAAGCAGGTCGAAGGCAAGCGGCACGAGCCGGTCGAACGCGTTGCCATCGATGTCCCGGAGGACTACATCGGCGTCGTCACCCAGATGCTCGCGCTCCGCAAGGGCCGGATGCAGCAGATGGTCAACCACGGCACCGGCTGGGCGCGGATGGAGTACCTCGTCCCGGCGCGCGGGCTGATCGGCTTCCGCACCGAGTTCCTGACCGAGACGCGCGGCGCCGGGATCATGCACCACGTCTTCGAGCGCTACGAGCTCTGGCACGGCGAGCTGCGCACGCGGCCGTCGGGTAGCCTCGTCGCCGATAGGCGCGGCCCGACGACCGCCTTCGCGCTCTCGAACCTGCAGGAGCGCGGAACCCTCTTCGTCGCCCCCGGCGTCGACGTCTACGAGGGGATGATCGTGGGTGAGAACGCTCGCAGCGAGGACATGGACGTGAACGCCTGCAAGGAGAAGAAGCTGACGAACATGCGCGCCTCGAGCTCCGACGAGCTGGTGCGCCTGATCCCGCCGCGGCCGATCTCACTCGAGCAGGCGCTCGAGTTCATCCGCAACGACGAGTGCGTCGAGGTTACGCCGAGGTCGATTCGCCTGCGCAAGGTCGAGTTCTCGGGCTCGAAGCGGCAGTCGGCCACGTCGCGCCGCAAGCGCGAGCTCGAAGCCACCCCAGCTCAGTAGCCCCGCGTCAGGGCGTACATGGCGTAGTCCTCCCGGCCGGCCTTCGTGGGCGCGTAGCCCCGCAAGACGCCCTCGAACGTGTAGCCCGCCCGTTCGAGGACGCGGCGCATCGCAACGTTCTCGACCGCCGTGGAGGCCCGGACCCACGCCAACCCCTGCTCGAGTAGATAGGCCGTGAGGAGCTCGACCGCCTCCAGGCCGAGACCGCGGCTCCGGACCTCCGGCGCCAGCGTGATCCCGATCTCGCAGACTCCGGGCGGAAAGCCGTGCTTCGGCGCCCGCGCCTGGATGTCGCCGATCAGCCGGCCGTCGCTCTCGACGACGAGCTGAAGGAAGCCGCCGCCGAGCGTCGGATTCTGCTCCACCTGCCACCGCAGCCGCTGCCGCCCGTCCGGGCTCCCGACCCGAAAGATCCGGGCTCGCTCTCGGCCAGCGTCGCCAACGCCTCGACATCCTCGAGCGTCGGCGACCGGAGCCGCACGAGCTCGCCGACGATCTCGATCATGCGCCGAGTCTTAGCAGCGCCGCGGGCGCGGTATGGCTGAGCGCCCACCCGACGAACCTCACGCCGCCGTCGACTGAGGCCGACCTCCTCGTAGAGCCATCGCGACCGTTATTCGCAGGCGGGTAACCCGTTCACGCCGAGACGTCGGCGGTAGAGCATGTCGCGCGATCTCCACGTCCGCGCTGGCGGGCGGCCAAATCAGCCGAGCGCCGTTAGATAGACCACCGCAGCCAGCTGGACAGCGACGCCGAGGGAGGAGGCTATGACTATTGGGCTCCATCGACCCACGAGACCGGCCACGAGCGTCACGAGTGCAGGAAGAACGATGACAGAGCCGGCGAAGGCGATACTGTTGGCCGTCTCGCACCCAGCGATCCGCTCGGAGTTCTCGTTACAGAGACCGTATCCCGCTCCGGCGATGATGAAGCCCGCGACGAAAAGTGTGACCGCGACCGCCGTCGCGGTGAAGATGCTTCCTGGCGTTGGAGAAAGGAGGCGCACGCCCTCCCCGCTATCGGCATGGCAGTCGGCCTCACCGTAGGGTCGTTTGAGTGATCTTGCTGCGCACCTCGTTCCGTGACAAAGCGGCCACACCGATGACAAATGGCGCAGACCACGCCCGAGGCGCTGCATGACCGTGCCGTTTCGCTGCTGGCCCTCGCCATCCGTGAGGGCATCCACTCCGACGAGCATCTTTGGTACGCCACCAGACAAACCAACACGACGACCCGCATCCACCCGTGAGCGACCGATCGGAGAGGCCACCTTCGCCCGCTGGTGGCGCAGCTGCCGCGAGGCTGCTCGTGTCGCCTACCGCAACCCCCACACCTGCCGACACACCTTCGCCACCCGCTGGCTCCGCGACGGCGGCCGAATGGACACCCTCGCCAAGGCACTCGGCCACGCCTCCATCCGCACCACCGTCGACCTCTACGCCCACCTCGCGACCGAGGACGTCGCGGCGGACGTCGCCCGCATCATCGCCGCAAGGGAAACACGCCTGCGGAATCAATCCGATGCGCAAACCCGTATCAGCAAGCCGATAGAGGCGACGAGCGGATTCGAACCGCTGTACGAGGCTTTGCAGGCCTCTGCCTAACCACTCGGCCACGTCGCCGCGAGCGCCCCATCGTACCGAGAGGCCGTAACCGTTCCTCCGGCTTCGCCGTTTTCGTCCCGTAAGCAACCACGGAGGATGGATATGTACATCGGTGGCGGACTTCTGACTCTGGTCGTGATCATCCTGCTCCTGATCTGGCTCCTCTAGAACCCGGCTTTCCGGGCGCCTCGGGGGAGGCGCCCGTAACGCTCCCCGCAGCCCACTCAACGACGCGGCGAGCTGCACCACATCAGCACGGCATCCTCATGGTTGTCGCCGTAGAACTCGGGGCGCCGTCCTGCAACGTAGAAGCCGAACCGCTCGTACAGCGCGATCGCCCCCCGTTCGGATTCGCGCACCTCGAGCACGACGTTGGAACCGGCCACCCTCTCGCTCTCGAGCAGCGCCCGCAGCAGCGTCGAGCCGACGCCGAGCCGGCGACTCGAGGTGGCAACAGCGACGTTGCGTAGGTTCCAGAGCCGCCCCTGAGGACAGGCGACGAGGTAACCCGCCAACCCGTCCTCGGTGACCGCCGCCAGGCAGAGCCCGCTCGGCTTGGCGAGCTCGAAGGCGAACTCGCGCGCCGGCCAGGGCGTGCCGAACGCGGCGCGCTCGATTCTCCCGACCGCGGGCAGATCCCGGTAACGCAGCCGGCGGATCCTCACACTCACGTGGAGTCCCGTGTCGCGAGTGCGAGCCACACCTCGCGATGCCTCGGCACCACCCGCATAGCCACGCTCGAGACGGTCTGCAAGAGCGGGCCGCCGAGGGCGGCCGGGCTGTAGTCCAGGGCTCGAACGAGCTCCGGACGCAGGCCGTTGCGCCGGAGCAGTGCTTCGAGTTGCCGCCTGTCGTACGCGGGCGAACCGAGCTCCAGGGACCCGTCGTCGGACGGCGGGCGTCGTCCCCTGAGCTCGGCCAGGCGGACCCGCCAGTAACGACTGCTCGGGACGACGAGCACGAGCCGGCCGCGCGGCCGCGAGAGCCGACGTCCGTGACTCGCGATCTCCTCGGCGGATGGCTGCCCATGCAGCGCCAGCCCGACGACGAGATCCACGGAAGCCTCGCCGTCAGCGTCGTCCACGACGCCGACGGCGAGTGAACGCAGCGCCGCGCCGAAGACGCCGAACGAGCCGCCCGCGTCGTGGACACGCACCGGCCATGCTTCCTCCCCCTGCCCCCGAAGCAGCGCCAGCACCTCCACGTAGAGCGTCTCGCAGGCGGCGAGGTAGCCGCGCAGGGTCAGCAGATCGGACGACCCAGGCAACCGGAACGCAAGCTGCGGATTGTCCGTAACCGCCCCGAGCGCGTCGCGATAGGCGCGTTGGAAAGCCCGCTCGTCGACCGCCCCGGTCACCTGACGATTCTGGCGCGCGGCCGCAGGTTCCGCGCCTTGGCCGGCAGCGAGCGGTACGTCCGCCTGAGAATCGGCCACACTCCCCGGCGATAACCGTAGCGGGCGAGCGACACCGGCCCTCCGGTGTAGGCGCGTAGGCTGTAATGAGGGCGCTTGGCGGTGGAGAACCGGCGCTTGTACTCCTCGTCGTCACCGAGCAGCTCGAAGGCGTCTAGGCCGAGCTCGCAGCAGCGCTCGATCTCGCCGTGTTGGAGCACCAGGCCGGGCGCGAGGTGTCGAAACTGCTCGTCGTAACCGAACTTGACCCCGTACATGCGGCCGTTGTCGAGCAGGCAGAGGTCGAACGCCGCAACCTGCCCGTCGAGCCGAATCGTCGAGAGCCGCAGGCGGTCGGCGTCATGGAAGGCCCGCGCGATCAGCCGGTAGAAGAGGTCGGTGCGCGGCGAGGAGAGGATCGCCGTCCCGCGCCTGCCCTTCCAACCGCTGGCCTCGACCTCGAAGCCGAGCTGGAGCTCCGGCTCGAGCTCGGGCGGGCGCCTCAGCAGCGAGAGCTCCGCACGATGCTCGCGCTCCATCTTGCGCCGCAGGCGACCCAGCTCGCGGGCGGTCTTGGAGCTCAGTCGAGACGCGTAGTCGGCGGTCTCGGCGATGGGCGAGGTGTGCTGGAGGACGACGAGCAGACGACGCCCGCGGGTCGCGCATCTTTCCGTCAGCACCTCGAGCGCCAGATGATCGGCGGGGAGCGCCTCCACGCGGAGGTCGTACGGCTGGTCCAGCACCTCGTCGATGACACGCTCGAGCTGGCGGCGGCCGCGAGCCAGCGGTCTGAAGAGCGGTGTGTGCTCGTTGGTCAGGCCCGCGAGTCCGGACGGGGTGGCGTGAAGCGGAAAGAGCGCCGCGAGCTCACCGTCTTCCCACAGCGCGCAGATCCGAAGCCGGCCGTTGCCGAAGGCCGCCCACCACGATGCGAGCCAGGCGTGGCGCACGAACGGCGTTCGCTCGAGATCGGCGAGGCGCTCCCAGTCGTCCCTGATCGCTGCGAACCGCTCAGCGTCGCAGACCCATTCGATGCTCTCGCTCACCCTGGCCTACCTCGTTGGATGCTCCCGCCGAGCGAGCGCCACGATACCTGAGCCCGTCGGGTCGGCTGACCCGCGGCGGACGAGGCGTCAGTCGACGAGCTTGCGCGTCATAGCGTGGATCGCGATCCGCCACATCACGAGTCCGAAGAGAACGAGCGCGCCGAGCCGGGCGAGGTCGATCCAGCCGTCCGAGCCAAACGCGGCGTGACGGACGAGCTCGACACAGTGGTGGAGCGGATTGAAGTTGCCGGCGATCTGCGCCCAGCGCGGGAGCTCGCTGAGCGGGAAGAACGTGCCGGCGACCAGGAAGAGCGGGGTCAGGACGGCGCTGATCACGTAGCTGAAGTTCTCGATCGACGAGGCGAACCCGGCGATCGCGATCCCGAAGCACGCCCAGCCGAAGCCGGCGACGAACGCGATCAGCGGCACGGCGAGCATGCCCCACGCCGGATCGAGCCCGAAGACGAGGGCGACGAGGAGCGGCACGTTGCCGTAGACGCCCGCCCGAGCCGCGACCCAGAGCGCCTCGGCCGTCACGAGCTCCTCCGTGTCGACCGGCGCCGCGAGGATCGCGTCGTAGGTGCGCTGGAACTGGTACTTGATGAACGTCCCGAACATCGCCGGAAACGCGCTCGAGAAGAGCACCGCCGTCGCCACCGTCCCCGTGCCGACGAACTCGACGTAGTCGTAGCCGCCGACCCTGCTGACGAGCGCGCCGAACCCGAACCCGAAGGCGAGCAGGTAGAAGGTCGGCTCGACGGTCGACGAAAAGGTCACCGAGCGCCAGTACGAAGAGAAGTTCGTGATCTCGCGGACGAGCACGCCCGTCATCGCCGGGCGCTCGAGCCGGCCGAGCCGGCGGCCGCGCGGCGGTGTGGTGACCGCCATCAGGCGATCTCCTCGCCGGTGAGGAGGACGAAGACGTCCTCGAGGTTCGTCGGCCGCCGCTCGCCTGCGGGAGCTCGCCCGTCGGCGCCCTCGACGCCGAGCACGGAGATGCTCGTGCCGGTGCGACGGGCGCGGAAGCCGGCTGCAGCCGCGGCCGCCTCGACCTCCGCGAGCTTCTCCGGCGAGCCGTAGACCTCGACCGCCTCGAGCCCCGCGTGCTCGGCGACGAGCGCCGCGGGCGGCCCGGCGGCGACAGCGCTGCCGTGAGCCATGATCAGCACGGTGTCGGCCAGCCGCTGCGCCTCCTCGATGTAGTGGGTCGACATCAGGATCGTCGTCCCCTCGGCGCGCAGCGCGTCGATCAGCGCCCACAGCTCCTGCCGCACCTGTGGATCGAGACCGACGGTCGGCTCGTCCAGCAGGAGGAGCCGCGGCCGGTGCACGAGCGAGCGAGCGATCAGAAGACGCCTGCGCATCCCGCCGGAGAGCTTGTCGACGCGCGTATCCCGCCGGTCGGCGAGGTTCGCGATCCCGAGGGCGCGCTCGATCGCATCGCGTCGCTCCGCGCGCCCGACGCGGTAGAGGTACGAGAAGACGCGGAGGTTCTGCTCGACCGTCAGCGTCACGTCGAGGTTGTCGAGCTGCGGCGCGACCCCGCACTGCGCACGGGCCTGCTTCGACTCCTCCGGGAGTCGGAAGCCGAGCACCTCGATCTCTCCCTCGTCCGCGATCGACTGCGCGGTGAGGAGCCGCATCGTCGTCGACTTGCCGGCGCCGTTCGGGCCGAGCAGGCCGACGCACGTGCCCTCGGGCACGTCGAGGTCGAGCCCATTCACTGCGGTGATCGAGCCGTAGCGCTTGACGACGCCTCGGAGCCGGATCGCATTCACGGTGCCAGCATGCCAGTCGCGCATCGGGGAGGATCCGACCATGCTCGCTCTCCTCGTCACGGCCGCGCTCGCCGTCGCCGCGCCCCCGCCGGCCGCCACGCCTTTGCCGAGCGCCGTCGGACCCACCGCCGACCGGCTCGCCGCTGCGACCGGAACGCTCCAGAGTGAGATCGGAGACTGGCGCGAAGCCGGAACGTCTCGGCCGCCGCGGGCACTTCTCCTCTGGGCGCTCTACCAGCAGCGGCTCTACCTCGCGCTCGGCTTGGCGACCCCGCGATTCGCCGACGCCGTCGTGGCGCGGCTCCCGGCGAGGCTGCGCGCAGACGCGCGCGACACGATCCTCGCCAGGCGCTCCCTCGTGCGGCTGACGCCGCCGACGACCCTGCCGCTCTCCGCGTTCCGAACCGGGCCGGCAGAGCCAGCCGAGCGCCTGCTCGCGCACTACCGGGAAGCTGAGCGCCGCTTTGGCGTGCCCTGGGAGGTGCTCGCCGCCGTCAACTTCATCGAGACCGCCTTCGGCAAGGTCCGGTCTCGCAGCAGCGCCGGCGCCCAGGGGCCGATGCAGTTCCTCCCGGCGACCTGGAGAGCCTACGGACTCGGCGGGGACATCGACGACCCGCGCGACGCGATCCTCGGCGCCGCGAACCTCCTCCGCGCCTCCGGCGCCCCCCGCGATCTCCGTGGCGCGCTCTACGCCTACAACCACTCGACGCTCTACGTCGACGCCGTGCTCGCCTACGCCGGCGTGATCCGCCGCAATCCTCGCGCGTTCGACGGCTTCCACGCCTGGCAGGTCTTCGTTCGTACCCCAAGCGGTTACCGGCGGATCACCCGCGTCTGATTTTGGAACCGGGGCCGCGCTGCGAGAAGGCGGCCACAGTAACGAGGGGGATTCCGTGTCGCAAGCGAAGCCGGATCGTTACTGCGGCAGTCCGCTCACCGGGTCGTCAGACTCGGCCAAGACGTTCGGGGCGGAGGTGTCGCTCGGGCTGGAAGGGCGCTCGCTCTTCTTCGTGCTCGGCCGCGGTGGCCCGCCCGACGCCGCCGTACACGGCGGGAGGGCGGTTCGTGACCCGGCTGCCCGATCCCCGGCGAGTGCTCGCAGTCGTGCCGCTCGAAGCGTACGCGGGTCTCGGCGGCCATCCGGCCGTAGTGCTCGCCGGCCCCGTCTCGATCGATCCGCCCGCTTCGATGGCTTCGCGAAGCTGGTCGGCCTCGACGCCTCACCGCGGGAGATCTGACCTGGAAGAACGACGAGTCTGCGGCGGAGGAGGGAACGAAGGATGGCAAGCGTAGGACGAGCTGCTCGACGTACCGCTGCCCGGACATGGTCACGAAGCTCGCGCTACGACGGTCGAACGTTCATCCACCGGCATGGGTGACGGCGCGGCTTGCACCGGCCGCTATCCCGCACGAGTCCGACGCCAACGCGACGGATCGCAGCGCGCCGCGCCGATTGGCGACTCAGTCGTCGAGCGGGCGTTCCACTGCCGGCGTCCGTCTCTTTCGCCCGAGCCCGGTATGACAAAGCGGGGATGGCGGCGAGAGTCGTGTTCGTAGGACCCTCGCTAGGATGGCTGAGATCGTGAAGCGCAATGCATTCGGACGCGACGCGGGTCTCTCCGCCCGCATGCTCGCCACGGGCGGACTCCTAGGCCTGCTCTACGTCATCTTCGCCGTCGTCCTCTTCAGCGTGCTCGACGTCGGTCTCTTCGCGATGGTCGCGATCGTCGGCGGCCTCGCGCTCTTTCAGTACTTCACCTCGGACAAGCTTGCGCTCGCGGCCTCCGGCGCCAAGGTGGTCAGCTCCGACGAGGCGCCCGAACTGCACGCGATGGTCGAGCGACTTTGCGCGCTTGCCGATCTGCCCAAGCCGAGGCTCGCGATCATCGACACCGATGTTCCGAACGCTTTCGCGACCGGCCGCAGTCCGAAGCACGCCGCCGTCGCTGTGACCAGGGGACTCTGGGAGCGGCTCGAGCGGCGCGAGGTGGAGGGCGTGATCGCGCACGAGCTATCGCACGTCGGCAACCGCGACGTGCTCGTGATGACCCTCGCGAGTTTCTTCGCCATGCTGGCCGGCGTGCTCGTCCGCTTCGGCATGTATGGCGGCATGCTCGGCGGCGGGCGTAACCGCGACAGCAACGGGCCGCCGATCTGGCTGATCGTGCTCGTCGTCTCCATCGTCACCTACGCGATCAGCTTCCTGCTCATCCGGGCGCTCTCGCGCTACCGCGAGTTCGCGGCCGACCGCGGAGCAGCGCTGATAACCGGCGCTCCCGAGAACCTGATGAGCGCCTTGCAGAAGATCACGGGCGAGATGGCGAGGATCCCGCAACGCGACCTGCGCCAGGTCGAGTCGATGAACGCGTTCTTCATCGTGCCGACGAACATCCGCGCCCGCGCCGCCGGGCTCCTGCAGACCCATCCGCCGACGGAGAAACGGCTCGCGGCGCTGGCTGAGATCGCGCGCGAGATGGGCCGCCCGGTCTAGGTGGGACTCCGAGACCTGCTCTTCGGCCGCAGCAAGCTGAAGGAAGCGTCCACCGACCAGCTGTTCGCCCTCTCGACCGCGCGCGTGACACTCGAGACGAAGCTCGGTCTCCGCTCCGCCGGCAGGGCGGGGATCTGCTTCAAGCCGCTCTCGGCAGGCGAGTTCGCGCAGGCGGAGAGCGAGCTGGCCGAGCTGCTCGCCGTCGCCGCGCGCGACTCCGGCTCCCTTGTCTCGCAGAGCACCGACGAGCACGGCTTCCAGTGGATCGTCCTCGAAGACCCCGAGCTCGAGGATCTGATCACTACCGTGCATCTCGTCGGGACCGACCTCGCCGCGCGTGGGTTCGGAGCTCAGCTCCTCGCGGCGGTCTTCCGGTTCGAGGGCCGCGAGCGCCCCGTCTACTGGATCTACGGGTACAAGAGAGCTGCCTTCTGGCCGTTCATCCCGACGGGTGAGGGGAAGGAGCGCGACAACGCCGAGGAACTCGCGCTGAAGGCACAGCTCGAGGCTGAGTTGCCCGTCGAACAAGACCTCACCCGCTGGCTCGGCCTCTTCGGTTCACCGGTGTGAGGCCCCGCGTCGAGCCGGTAGGATTCCCGAGGCAGCGACGCAGCGATCACGGTGTCCGGAAAGCCACGGTGTCCGGAAAGCCCAGGCGCCGCCCCTCCGCGACGTCCTCTCCGACGCCCAGGCGCGGAGTACGGCGGACACACGGCGGCGGCCGGCGCGAGGCGGCGCAGCCTCCTCGAGAACGAGCCGGCACGAACCGCCGCTACGAGGGCAGATCGGGAATCAGACCTTGCTCCGAGAAGAGCGCCCGCGTCTCCTCGAGGGTGAGATCGCTCGGCGGAATGATCAGATCGCTGGGAGAGAGGTCGGCCTCGTCGAGGGCGGTTCCCTGCTCTCTCACGACCGCCCACATCTCGTCCAGCCGCGCGTCGAGCTCGCCCTCGTCGTCACGACCGAGTGCTTCCGTGGCGGCTTCGTCGAGCTCGTTCAGCCTCGACAGGCAGGCGTCATCGACGCGAAACTGCCCCTCGCCCATCAGCCGCACGATCATGACCCGATCTCCTTCCGCTCCGCACCTGCGCCGAGCTCCCCCTTCAGCCGCGCTAGCTCCGAATCGACCTGGGACTGCGAGGAGATCTGCTCCAACTCGCGGTCGAGCTGCGTCTTGTCGGAGGTGAAGTCCTCGAGCGTGCCCGAGGCGATCAGCTCGTCCATCGCCCCCGCACGTGCCTGCATATCCTCGGTCTTGTCCTTGGCGCGCTGGATCGCAAGCCCGGTATCGGCCATCTGCTCGCCGATCCCCGTCGCCGCCTCACCGATCCGAACCTGCGCCTCGGCGGCCGAGTACTGGGCCTTGATCACTTCCTTCTGGGAGCGGAAGCCCTCGATCTTCGCCGAAAGTTGACGTTCGCTCGTGACCAACTTCTCCTGTTGGGCTTCGAGCCCTTTCACCTGCTCGTCCAGCCCGCGCAGCTGCTCCTGCGTCGCAGTCTTGCGCTCGAGCGCCGCGCGCGCGAGATCCTCCCGCCCTGCGGCGAGCGCGTCGCGCGCCTGCGTCTCCAGCTTGACCAGGCTCTGCTCGAGTTGCGAGGTCTGGAGCTGCAGCCGCTTCTTCGACGTGACCACGTCGGCGACGCCGCGCTTGACGTTCTGGAGCAGGGTGAGCTGCTGCTCGTAGGAGTAGTCGAGCGTCTCGCCCGGATCCTCAGCGTTGTCGAGCAGCTTCGAGAGCCTGGCCTTCACGACCGTCGTCGCCCGTCCCATCAAACCCGCCATCCGTCCTCCTTGGTCGGTGCCGGCTCAGACTACTTCCTGGAAGGAGCGCCGCGCCACGGCGTGCGCGTCCTAGGCCCCTAAGCGTCGAGCGCCGGGACTCGGCTCAGTAACGTCCAGCTCACCAGGTCGCAACCACCCGCGCTGGGCCGCCGGAGCCTTCCTCCCACGGGATCACGCCGACGAACGCGGTCGCGCCCTCGGACGGGATTCTGCCGAGGTTGGCGAGGTTCTCGATCCCGAATCGATTCGCGGCCAGCAGCGCCACGTGCGCGACGAACGCGGCCGCGTTCCCTGGATCGAGGCTGAGCGTGTCGACCCCGATCGCCCCGATCCTGCGCTCGTCGATCAACCACTCGACCGCGTCGGCGCTCCAGCCGGGGAAGTGCATCGTCCCGGAGGCGTCCGCGTTCCGGTACGCCTCCTCGCTCCCCGCCCGCACGTCCCAGCCCGAGTTCATCGCCACGAGCGACCCGCGCTGGATCTTCCCGTGCTTGCGCTCGTAGCGGCGCAGGTCGTCGGTCGTGACGACGGTGTCGGGCTCGTGCGCGGCGCGCCCGGAGATGTCGATCACGGCGATCGGCGCCATCAGCTCGTCGAGCGTGAGCTGCGGCGTCGTACGGCCGCCGACGATGAAGTGCGCCGGCACGTCGAGGTGCGTCCCCGTGTGCTCCCAGAAGTTCCAGATCTGCCCATAGAAGCCGTTCGCGGGAATGGTCACGAACGTCTCGCGCGACGGCCGCGGGACGCCCGGGAACATCGGCGTCCCGACCCGGAAGAGGTGTGTGAGGTCCTGCGCCTTGCTCCCGCCGTGGCGCGCGGCCGCCCGCGCGCCGCCGGGGAGCGCCGCCGCGAGCGCAGCGCCTGCACCGGCG
>JANDLU010000046.1 GCA_024330215.1 Candidatus Gaiellasilicea maunaloa | reverse complement strand
GCCGAATCCAACCGCGAAAGCGGCCGAATCACCCTACTTCGTGCGGAACTCGGGGATCACCCGGTTCCTCGTTATCCAGGACATGTCCGCCGTCGTCGATGCGTACCGAGACGGGCACTAATCTCCGCGCGTCTATCGCGAAGGCGGTAGCGCGATGCGTGCCGTTGTCGCTTGGCGAGCGCTGCCCCGGTCGTTCGCGCTTTCGCGCCAGAACCGTTCGACCGGCCGCGGCTGGCGCGTCGCCTGGCGCGTCGACGCGCGTGTTCTCGAGCAGGTCTCCGAGGCAGACGTGGACACGAGCGTCGTCCTTGTCTTCCGCGTGACCGGTATGGGCACGGCCGTCCGATTCGCGCTCACCGTCGCGACTTGTCCGGGAAGGCGCTTCGCTCGGCGGCCTATCACGTGAGCGTCCGGTGAAGGCTGCCCAGCCTCATCACGGCCGCTGACCACGAGAAAGGAAGGCCCGTTGAAGATCACTGCAGCAGCAATCTCGCTCAACGTCGCCGACGTCGAGGCCACAGCCGCATTCGCCACGGCGCACTTCGGCTTCACGGTGGAGATGGAGAGCGACGGCTTTGTCTCGCTCTCGAGGCCCGACGCCGGCTTCAACCTGATCTTCCTGCGCCTGGGACTCGCGACCTTCCGGCCGGAACGACTGCGCGGCCGGGCCGCGGATGGCCTCCTGATCGTTCTTGTGGTCGACGACATCGACGGCGAGTACGCACGACTCCAGGCCGAGGGCGTGGAGATCACGACCGCGATCGAGACTGAGCCTTGGGGCGAGCGGTACTTCCAGGTCACCGACCCTCACGGCGTCACCGTCCAGTTCGTCCAGTGGATGGCTGAACCAGCCGAGGCCGAACCGGCCGAGGATGTTCGTCCCGTCGCGGGCGCGAAGATGCCGATCCGGATCGCCGATGCGGCCGATGCGCTCGCCGTCGGGAGACTCCTGCACGCATTCAACACGGAGTTCGGCGAGTCGACCCCAGACGCGGACCTAATCGGCGCGCGGGCGGCGCCGCTGATCGAGCGCGGCGAGGTCGCCGTTCTCTTCGTGGGAGATGGACCGGACGGGTTCGCCGAGCCTCGCTTCCGCCCTTCCCTCTACACGGTGCGCTCGACGCCTACCTTCAGGAGCTGTATGTCGTGCCCGAGCGACGCGGCTACGGCCTCGGGCGACCTGCTCGAGGCCGCGATGGAGCACGCAAGAAGCCGGGGCGCCGCTCACATCGACCTCGGCACAAGCGAGAACGACGTCGCCGCCCGAGCACTCTACGAGCGCACCGGATTCACCAACTGCGAAGGCGGACCCGACGGACCGAGGATGCTCTACTACGAGCGAGATCTATAGCGGGTTCTTGCGCGCCGCCTACGGCGTGACCTTCGACCTTGCGGTCTCGGCTCACAGCGCTCGAGTGACGACCCGTCTGTGCGCCTCGCTCGCTCGACACGACTTTCACCGTCGACCCCAACTCTGACCACCGGCCACCGCGGCCGGTCGTCCACCCTGCGGGGATTGCCGGCACGACGCGGCTATCGCCTAGCGACTATGCGTGCGGGATGTGCGCGGGATGAAAAGAAGCCGGAGGTCATTTACGCCTGCATGGACAACAGATCATGCTCGGTTTGCAGGGATTTTTACGGGAGCGACGGGACTCGAACCCGCGACCTCCGGCGTGACAGGCTTGTTCAACCAATACGACGATGGGCGACGATTGACGCGCTATCGCTCTATTCATGCGGGCCTGCCGGGCTTCCGTAGTGATTCGCGCACGATTGCGTAGGCTCGATTTTTGGCGTTTGCTGCCCTTCTGCTGCCCGAGACTGATCAACACGGGACGCCTGCGGGCGGCGGTCGCATCGGATCTTGGGGCTCGCAGGCCTCCCACTCGAGAGGTTCTACGAGTGGCTCGCGGTCTTCAACGAACATCGCAGCCGCCTTTTCTCAGTGCGGAATAAGGCGACGTTTCACTACCCAACCTTACGACGAATTACTCGGGCTTTCCGGCGGCAACCCAACGCGCGAAGACGTCGACCTTCTCCGCGGGCCAAGCTCCGTCGCACGGCATAGATCCCGCTCGCACACGCTCGAGGATCGCCTCGGCGTTCCTGTTGACGTCGTCGTAGGCCCAGAGGTCGAAGGCGAAGCGCATCGACACGCGGTCTTGCTGCCGAAAGAGCGGCTTGATCTGCGCGAACGCGACCGGCTCGTCAGCGGGCGGCAAAGTGACCTGTTCCTCCTTGGGTTCGGGTACGGAGGAGGGGCGCGCACCGGGGGCGGTGTTGCAGACCCACCACCAGTGCGGCACCGGCATGTGCTTGGGCGGGGCCGCGTCCGGCGTCGAGTTCTCTTTGGCGATGCGCGAGCCCCATTCGAGATAGCCGGCGAACGCGGCGCGGAACGCGGCGTCGGCGGGCAAGCCGACGTCGTCGGCGGCGCGGCACATCAGCTGCACCCAGCGGGCCCGCTGCTCTTCGCTCAAGGCGCGGCTCAGGTGCTGCGCGACCATTTGGTCGTAGCCGCCGTACAGCTCGCTGTGGCGCGGCGGGCCGCCAAACACCTCGCCGAGCCATGCGGCGACGCGTTCGGGGTGGTCGGGCGCCATCTCGGAGAACAAAGGCCCGAGGAGTGGATCTTCCGGGACGAAGCGCTCGTAGAAGCGCCGCGTCATGCGCTCGAGCGCCGGAAACCCGCCGGCCCACTCAAACAGCGTCGGCTCGCGGTCGGGCGGCGGCGGGTCGTGGAAGTCGGCATAGAAGTGCATGCCGCTACAGAACGGCTTGTTGCGCGAGCTGCCGCAGCGACAGAGGCTGTAGTGCTCGAAGGAAGCGCCTTCATTGCGTGCGACCGGCTCGCCGTCAGCGTCCAAGAGGGGAATCGCGCCGGTGACCCGGTAGGGGCCGTCCTTGGCGACTTCGACTTGCGGCGCGCGCTCCTGGTCAACCTGTGCCCGCGCTTCCAGGTCGCCGAGAGCGAAGCTCAGCGTGCCCGAGGGACAGTCGCGAACGGCGCGAATCGTCTCGTCAATGCGCCCGGCGCTTGGCGTCACGAACGGGTCGCTCGCGACGTGGAAGACGGTCGCCAACCGGTCGCTGCAGAAGCCGGAATGCGAGCAGAGGGCACGGTTGTCGAGAACAGTCAGCAGCTGGCCGGCATAGCTGTCCCGCTGGTCAGGCACGTGGGCCGGGTCTTTCTTGTCGCTGAAGCCGATCTCTGCATGAGTGCCGTCACAGAACGGCTTTAGCTGCGACTGGCCGCAGCGACAAAGCGCGAGCTGCGGGCGCGCGGGCACTTCGACGCCGAGCCAGTCGACGACGGCGGCGTTCGTGGCCAGGTACGGCCCGTCGGGCTGAACGACGATCGTCGTCGGCAGCGTCGCCTGCAAGGCGGCGAACATCTCGAGGCGCTGGGGTGCAAGTGACGCGACCAGGTCGTGGAGGGCAGCGGTCGCTTCAACGAGCTCGAGCGGCGCCTCCGGCTCGAGTCGCTCGCGAGTCGCTCGCTCGGCCAGAGCGACGACCCGTTCCGCGACCGAGGACGCGACCGCTGTCGCCTCAGCGGTCGGCGGCTGCGCAGTGACCAGTGCCGCGTCGGCGACCAGCGCGAGCGGGCGTTGCACTGAGCGTACGAGTCGGTCTCGAACGGCTTCGCCGGCGTCTAGGTCGGCGACGAGCGCTTCGACGTCCGCACGGAGCCGAGCGAGCGCGCTCACTGCCCGCTCTCCGCGGTTAACGCCGCGATGACCAATTCTGCCACCGCCCGGCCCGAGTACTGCTGCTGACCTGTGATCAGGTTGCCGTCGCGGACGGCGAACGGCTGCCAGAGGCCGCCTTCGACGTACTCGGCGCCGCGTTCGCGGGCCGCGTCTTCGATGTGCCACGGCATCACCTTTTGGCCAACGATCGCGTCGACGGCTGCTTCCTCGACGTTGGCGAAGCCCGTCATCGTCTTACCGCTGATCAGATAGCCGTCGTCGACTTCGACGTCGATCAACGCCGCGACGCCGTGACAGAGCGCGGCCGTCGTCTTTCCGGCCTCGTAGAAGTGCGCGAGCGCACTCTTGATGTCGGCGTCGTCGCGGAAGGTGAACATCGGCGCTTGGCCGCCGCAGACGACGATCGCGTCGTAGGAGTCGAGGTCGACGTCGCTGAGGCGAACGGTGTCGTCTAGGAGGGCCGCGAGAGCGGGCGTCTCCAAGAAGCCGCGACTGATCAGGTCTTTCGCCGAGTAGCCGCTCGCATCGCGCGGGTCGCTGAGCGCGTCGGGCTCGATCACCCCACCTTTGGGACTCGCGATCGTCAGCTTGTAGCCGACTTCGCTGAACTCGTACCAGGGGTGCGTCAGCTCGGAGGCCCAGAAGCCAACCGGCCACCCGGTCGTCGTCGACACGGCGGGGTTGGCAGCGACCAGGAGGACATGGGTGTCAGACATGGCTGTCCACGGTCCGCTTGCGCTCGAGCTCTGTCGGCTGGCCGAAGCGGTAGACGACCGCGCCCCGTCCCTGGCCGGCGACGGCCATCACGACACGGGCGAAGGCTTCCATGTCGGCGGCGATCGCCAGCGAGCCGGCGTCGAGCGGTTCGTAGCCGGCGTCGCGGATCAACGCCGCAGCCTGTGCTTTTGCCTCGGCATCGTCGCCGCAGAAGAGAAGGTCGGGATGCGTGTCGCGGATGTCGTCGTAAAGCGTCGCGAACGCTGTGTTGAACGCCTTGACGACGTTGACGTCCGGGGCCTGGTCGAGGATCAGTTCGAGCGCAGCCTGTCCGTCACTGGCGAGATTGTTCGTGCAGTCGATGAGCGTCTTGCCGCTCAGGTCGCCGGCGGCCTCGAGGGCCCCACTGATGACAGCGAACGGCGTCGCCAAGACGACGACATCGGCCGCGGCTACTGCGTCGGCCGGTGCCTCAACGCGAGCGCCTGCGCTCGCTGCCGAAGCGTGCAGCTTCACCTCGTCGCGCCCGAAGCTGAGCACGACCTCGTGCCCTGCCGCGACCCACAGCTTGGCGAGGCCGACGCCGACGCGTCCCGGCCCGAGGATGGCGACGTTCATCGCGCACCACCCTCACCGGCGATACCGGTCGCCTCGTAGTGGCGCATCTCTTCGATGTCGTTGAAGAAGGGCTGGACGGCACCCAGGAAGTTGCGGAAATCCGTCGAGCCGCGGAAACCTTGGAGGTGGCCCTCGACGGAGTCCCACTCGATTCGCAGGACGTAGCGCGTGGGCTCTTCACTGCAACGGGTCAGCTCGTATCGCTGGCAATGCTTCGACTCCTCTAGCGCCTTGGCCGCCTCTCCGTAGGCGGCCTCGAAGGCCTCTCTTCGCTCGGGGGCGATCGTGTAACGCGTGTACTCGACAATCATGCTCGCTCTCCTTTATTTATCTGTAAGCTAAGTTATCGTACCAGCAGCTACCGATTCTCTACCTTGTTCCAATGGACACAGACAAAGGAGCCTCAGACCACGTTGACCAGGTGCTCGCCGACTGGGCCCGCGAGCGCCCCGACTGGGACATGTCGGCTGCCGCCGTGATCGCCCGGCTCGGTCGCGCATCCGCTTACATCGAGCGCGGCCTCCACGACACGTTCGAGGAGTTCGGGCTGAACCGCGTCGAGTTCGACGTCCTCGCCACGCTGACGCGCTCCGGCCCGCCCAAGCGCCTCCCACCCGGACAGCTCGTTCGCGCTCTGATGCGTTCCTCAGGGGCGATCACCCACATCGTTGACCGCCTCGAAGCCGGCGGTCTCGTCGAGCGGACGCTCGACGAGGACGACCGCCGCTCGATTCTGGTCGGACTGACCAAGAAAGGGAGCGCCCTCTTCGAACGCGTCGCCGCCGCCCACCTCGAGAACGAGCGGACGCTCCTCGAGGCGCTGACCCCGGAAGAACAGCAGACGCTGGCTTGGACACTCAAGAAGCTGCTGCTGGGCTTCGAGGCCGAGTCGGCCCAGCCCGTCATGCCGCGGTCGGGACGCAAGCGGCACCGTTTTCATCGCCGGAAAGTTCTTTGACGTCGGCGCGAGTAGAGACTTTCAGCGACGGCGTATTCGCGACCGCTGTATGCCCGACCGGCCCTCTCGGGACTTTGACGTCTGGCAAGGGCGGCGACGGACTCAGCGCCATCGTGGAGCTCGTTCGAGACAAGCACCAGAGTCACGTGCCGTGCGTAGGCGGACATCCAGCTGCTGTTCCGCCACACTCCGAAAGGCAGGCCATGTCCGACGAATTGAGAAGGGTTTCCGCGGCAGCTCCCGTCCGCGACGCCGAACTGCCCCCGTTGGCGATCGCGGCCGTCGGTGAGCTGGCCGCCGCTGTCTCCGCGCCCGACGCGCCGCGACGGCGGAGCAGGAGATTCGCCGGGCCGATGAGGAGCGTGAGCGCAAGGAGCGCAAGCGCGATATAGCCGGTGGCAGTCGTCAGCTGCCGCACGAGGGACCGGTCGTCGACCTCCTCGGCACTCGGCGTAACACTCGGCGATGACTCCTCCTCGCCGGGACTCGGAGCTTCGCTGCCTCCGCCGTGCTGCATCGGCTCGTTCTCGCCGGGCGTCGACTCGGCTCCCCCGCCGTGCTGCATCTCCCCTCTCTCGGCCTGCTGGAACTCCTTGGGGAACGACCCGCTGAAGATGTCCGCCTGGGTGTCGTCGTTCGCGTCGAAGCGCGGGAGGCTGAGGAAGAGAACGAGCACCACCGCGCTCGCGAGTGCGAGGAGAAGGTGATGGCGAGCGCGGCGCCCAGTCAGGTCGCCGCTACCCCGGGCCCCGGCCGAGAGCTGAACGCATCGCCCGCTGAGGCGAGCTCTTCCCTCCCCGTTTCGTGGACGAGGATCGTCGCCCGGGGGATTCGCCGCGGTCTGGCCGGAGTTAGACTTGGCGGGCTGTGTCGGCGGTCCGGGCGCAACGGCTCTTCGCTGCCCGACCACGATCGGGAGCCCTCGTCGGCGCGGTGACCGCGGTTGCGGCCTTCGCCGGATCCGTCTCGTTGATCTCCCACGGCGGCTTCGGGTTCGGTCCGTCGGAGCCGGGCTCGGAGGAACTCGACCGGCTCGGCGGGCTGCTCATTGCCTGCTCGGCTGCGCCGCTTCTGGCCTGGCGCCTCGCGCCGCACGCCGTCTTCGCGTTCACCGCCTCGGCGAGCATCATCCTGGGCGGCCTCGGCTATCCGCTCGGCCTGCCGCTCGGGGCAACCGCTGCCCTCTACCTGCTCGCAGCGAGCCGCGACGAGGAGCACCCCTGGACGCGACGGCACACCGCCACGGTTAGCGCAGTGTTTCTCGCGTTCCTGGGCGCGACCGGACTGAGCAACAGCAGCTTCCCGGTGAGCGAGCTCGTGCACACCGGCCTTGCCTGGGCCGCCGTCTGGTTCGCGGGCGAGCGAACGCGGCTTCGGGGCGAACAGTTCACCGAGTTGAGCGAGCGAGTGCTGCGGGCCGAGCGCGAAAGAGAGAGCGAGCGGCGCCTCGCCGGTGCGGAGGAGCGAGCGCGGATCGCCCGCGACCTGCACGATTCCGCCGGCCACGCGATCAACGTGATCGCCGTTCGCGCCGGCACCGCCCGGCTTCGGCAGGACCCGGTCCGCTCGCAGGCGGCGCTGGAGGCGATCGAGGAGCTGGCCCGCAAGACGGTCGGCGAGATCGACCAGATCGTCGGCACGCTCCGCGAGCGCGGCTCCGCGAGTGGGGCCGTGGACGCGCCACCCGGGCTCGCGTCGCTCGAGAGCCTGATCGAGCGCCATACCGGCGCCGGGCTCGAGGTCGCCGTTTCGATCGAGGGAGAGGCGCGCCAGCTCGAGGGCGCGGTCGACCAGGCCGCCTACCGCATCCTCCAGGAGGCGCTGACGAACGCGGCCAGGCATGGCGTCGGGGTCGCGCGAGTCGAGCTCGCCTTCGGCGGCGCGGCACTCGAGCTCGCGATCAGCAATCCCAGCGCCGGTCAGACCGGGAGGTCGAATGGCGGACATGGGCAAGGTCGGAATGCGCGAGCGCGCGACGTTGCTCGGGGGCAGCCTCGAAGTGGTGCGTGCCAACGGGTCGTTTCGCGTCCAGGCGCGACTGCCCTACGGAGGTCGGCGAGCGTGACGCGGGTGTTGATCGCCGACGACGACGGGCTCATGCGTGCAGGTCTGATCGAGCTGCTCTCGGGCGAATCGGAGATCGAAGTGGTCGGTGAGGCCTCGACTGGCCGCGAGGCCGTGGACCGAGCCCGCCGACTCACTCCCGACGTGGTGCTGATGGACGTGCGCATGCCCGATCTCGACGGGATCGAGGCGACCCGGGAGCTCACGCGGATCGCCCCCGAGATCAGAGTCCTGATCCTCACGACCTTCGAGCAGGACGACTACATCTCGGAGCGCTGCGCGCGGGCGCCTCCGGCTTCCTCCTCAAGCGCGCCCGCCCCGAGGACCTGATCGCCGCCGTACACACGATCGCCGCGGGCGACTCCCTGCTCGCGCCCTCGGTCACGCGGCGGGTCGTCGACCGCATGGCTCAGCAACCCACACCCGAGTTCGCCGCCCAAGCCAAGCTCGACGGGCTGACGCCGCGTGAGCGTGAGGTGTTGGAGCAGATCGCGCGCGGGCTCTCGAACCGCGAGATCGCCGCGCACCTCTTCGTCGAGGAATCCACGGTCCGGACGCACGTCAAGCGCATCCAGATGAAGCTCGAGCTCCGTGACCGCGTTCAGATCGTGATCTTCGCCTACGAGAGCGGCCTGAACCGGGCCGCTCCGGAGCGGAACGCGTGAGTCAGCAGGCTCCGTTGTCAGCGGTCGGTGAGCGGCCAGACCTCCACCGCGCCGCCCATGCGCGCGGCGGGAGCTCTGGCGGCGAGCTCGAGGACGGAATCGGGGTCCGCGCTTTCGACGACGAAGAAAGCGCGGAGCTCGCGCTGCGAGAGCGAGACTCCTTCCGAGATCACGGTGCGGTCTTCGGAAACGCGCACGGTCTTCATCGACTGTTGCTGCTTGATCCGGTAGTGATCGGTGACGCAGGGCGAGTTCGCGAGCGCGTGGTACTCGCCGTGGAGCGCCTGCTTCTGCGACGTGGGGACGTTCTCCCAGGAGCTGGAGTCGTCATAGACGAGAAGTGCGTACCTCATCGTGCTCCTTTGCTTGGCAGGTCGACCTACGCGACATCGCGGCGGGAGGCGGCGCGTGCGCCGACCAGAGCGGCCACGACCGCATAGAGCGCTAGGAGAGCGAGCGCGAACCCGGGCGCCAGGAGCGTCTCGGGATCCTGTCCGCTGATTGCCTTTCCGGCGGCGGCCGGCAGGAGCCGTCCGAGCTCGCCGACACCGGCGAGGTCGCCGACGAGCAGGTTCTCGACGAACAGGAACCAGACGACGATGCCGACGAGGGCCGGCACCTGGTTGCGGACGAGTGAACCGATTCCGACCCCGATCGCCGCCCAGAGCGCCGCCGCGGCCGCGCTTCCGAGGATGAGGAGCGCGTAGTCGCCCGCGCCGACCAGGACGTCGATCCCGCGGCTCTCGAGAGCTACCGTCCCCACGCCTGCCGCAACGGCGCCGGCGGCGAGCCCGAATCCGATCGCGATCAACATGCTCGCCCAGACCTTTGCGAGCACGACCTTCTGGCGTCGAGGGTTGACGAGAAGCGTCGGGCGGATCGTCCCGTGGCGGATCTCGCCCGTGATCGACATCGCGCCGAGCAACCCGGCGAAGAGTGCGGCGAGGAATTCCCCCCAGCCGAAGAGGACCGAGATCTGCTTCGAGGCGGTGTCGAAGTTCCCGGCGTCGACGCCGAGGCCATGGAGCAGCACGACGAACAGGATGAGGACGATCATGGTCGCGAATAACCCGAGGCTCGCCCGGGTCGAGCGCTGCTTGAACAGCTCCGCTCGCAGGGCGGCGCTCACGACGCGCTTCCCGTGATCAGGTCGAGGTAGACCTCTTCGAGAGTCTGGCCGCCCCGGGTCAGCTCGTCGAGCGGCGCGGCGACGACGATGCGTCCGCTGTTGATGATCAGCACCCGGTCGACCGCCTGCGCCACCTCGGCCAGCAGGTGGCTAGAGACGAGCACGGTACGGCCAGCACCGGCGAAGTCGCGAAGGAACCTGCGGAGCCAGTGCACCCCCACCGGATCGAGCCCGTTTGCCGGCTCGTCGAGCACGAGTAGCTCGGGATCGCCGAGCAGAGCCGCGGCAAGCCCGAGTCGTTGCCGCATCCCGAGCGAGTAGGTCCTCACCTTCCGATGCGCGTCTCCCGCCAACTCGACGAGCTCCAAGACCTCTTCGACGCGGCTGCGCGGAATCTCAGCGGCGATCGCCAGCGCCCGCAGGTGATCGCGACCGGAACGGCCGGGGTCGAAGTCGTTCGACTCGAGCACGGCGCCGATCCGGCGGAACGGTTGCTCGAGCTCGCGATACCGCTGATTGAAGACGAGCGCCTCGCCCTTGGTCGGTTCGGCGAGCCCGAGCAGCACTCGCAGTGTGGTGGACTTTCCGGCGCCGTTTGGACCGAGGAAGCCGGTGACTGTCCCCGCCTCGAGGGAGAAGCTGATGTCGTCGACGGCGACGATCTCGCCGTAGCGCTTGGTCAGCCGCTCGACGGTCACGACGGCCTGGCGAGGCAGCGCTCGAGGCGCCGGGGTGCGAGCCGAGTCCTCGTCCAGGAGCGACTCGGCGCCACCGTCCGCGCTCACGAGCGAGGCCCTCGATCGTGCCGTGACCGTTCGGAGTGCTCGGCTGAGCGACTCCGCGAGCGGAGGAGGCCGAACACCGCGGCACCGAGGGCCAGGATCCCGAGGACCACGAGCATCCCCACCCCGCCGTGCCTGCCTGCCTGCTCGATGGATGCGATCAACGGTTCCACGTGGGTGTCCTCTCCTGGTGGACGAGGTGGCGCGCGTTCATGGCGTCAGGTTAGGGCGAGGCCTGCCGGAGCGCATCGGCCGGGACGGCGATCCTCGAGGTAGCCGATTCGTGGAGAACGATCGTCAGTCGGGGGAGCCGCCGACAGCTCTCTCGTCGTCGTTGCTCGAGGACTCTGGACGCCGCTGCGGGGGGAGGGGGTGTGAGAGCCCACAGCGGCGTCCACAGGCCATTTTCCCCCCTCACACAGACCTCAGGGCGTCGGTCGGAGCCAGGCGAGCCGCCCGGATCGCCGGGTAGAGCCCGGCGGCCGCACCGATCAGCAGTGCGGCTACGAGGCCCCCGACCGGCGCGTATGCGGGCACGGCCACAGACCAGCCGCGGTTCCGGGCGTAGCCCACCGTGATCAGCGTTCCGATCACCGCGCCCGCGATGCCACCGAGGAGGGCGAGGAGCAGGGACTCGGTCAGGAACTGCAGGGAGATGTGGCGCTTACCGGCGCCGAGGGCGCGTCGGAGCCCGATCTCCGAGCGGCGCTCGAGCACCGAGATGACCATGACGTTGGCGATGCCGACGCCTCCGACCAGGAGCGCGATCGCGCCCAGCCCGAGGAAGAGCGAGGTGTACGCCGATTTCGCCGCCGCCCTGGCCTCGATCACATCCGACGGACGCGTCACCGACACCTCATCCGGATGCTCGGGGTTGCTCGTCCTAGGTGGTCGGTGTCGACCCGCACCGCGACTCGCATGCGCTCGCGATCGTGCACGTCGTCAGCGGGGTCGTCGTCTTCGAGTCGACGGTCATCGCAAACAGCGACGGCTACGCGCAGGCGCTGAAGCTCGTCGACCGGCACGCCTCAGGTCGGCGCGCGTTCGCTATCGAAGGCACCGGCTCGTTCGGTGCCGGTCTGACGCGCTTCTTGACCGCTCGCGACGAGCGGGTGCTCGAGGTCGGCAGGCTGCGCCGGGAGCGCCGCTCCGGTGGCAAGACCGATGCGCTCGACGCTGTCCGCGCGGCCCGAAGCGTGCTCGCCCAGCGGCGGCCGGCAACACCGCGAGCAGGCGGGGAGCGCCAGGGGTTGCAGGCGTTGGTCGCGGCGCGCGAAGGAGCGGTCAACGCCAAACGCGCCGGGCTCTGCCAGCTGCGAGACCTGCTGATCACAACCCGGAGCCGCTGCGGAGCGAGCTGCGACCACTCACGCGTGCACGGCTTTTGCAACGCCTCGCAGCAACACGACCTCACGGTCGCCAGGACGCCGAGCTTCGCGGCAGCCTGCTCGCGCTGCGCTCGCTCGCCCGACGGATCCTGCAACTAACCGCCGAGGAGCGCGAGCTCGCCCGTGAAATCGAAACGATCACGCGCAAGCTCGCACCACAACTCCTCGAGCAGCCCGGCGTCGGACCGCACGCCGCCGCTCAGCTCGTCCTCTCCTGGGCACACCGCGGACGGATCCGATCGGAAGCAGCCTTCGCGAGGCTCGCCGGCGCCGCCCCGATCCCGGCTTCATCAGGCCAGACCGTCCGCCACCGACTCGACCGAAGCGGCGACCGCAAACTCAACCGCGCACTGCACATGATCCTCGTCACACGAAAGCGATCACACCCCGCCACGATCGCCTACATCGAACGGCGCCTGCAAGAAGGCAAGACCCGCCGCGAAGCAAACCGCTGCCTCAAACGCTACCTCGCCCGCAACCTCCACCGACTACTCGAACACGGAGCGCCACTAGCCGACTTGACAAACATAGAAGCATCGCTGGCCCTGGCGACGGATATGCGTCGTGGGATGATCGCCGTGTGGCAGAAGAGGCTATGACGCGAGGTACCGACAATTGGGAGCGGCCTGACACTCTCGACGCGGTGGCTGCCGCGCCTGCACACCATGTCGTGCTTCTCGAGAACGAGCATGTTCGAGTCCTCGAAGCACGCGTCGAGGCGGGCGACACCGTGCCCCTCCACACGCATCGCTGGCCCGGAGTCCAGTACTTCCTGAGTCTCGCGAACTTCGTCCGCCGCGACGCCAACGGAGAAGTGGTCGTCGACTCGCGCGCAATCCACCTGCCCGACGAGAGGCCGCTCGTCCTATGGGGCCAGCCAACTCCTCCACACACGCTCGAGAACGTGGGTGAAGACTCTATCCACGTGATCGTTGTCGAGTCGAAACCGCCGCCAGACCGCCCAGGCTAGTCGTCGGGGGACATTCCCGAACTGGCGCACCGGAGGGTTGTAATCTCAGCTCTCGTTTCTATCGAGGAAAGGGTTCCATGAGCGCTGCGACCGACGTACCTGCACCAACCTGAGAAGAGCGAGCTCCGCTGGATGGGAGAGACGTCCACCTATTTCCTCGCCACGGGAGAGCAGACGGGAGGGGCGTTCACCCTGGTTGACGAACAGGCGAAACGGGGAGAGAGCGTCCCTCTACCTGCACCGGGACGACATGGAATCCTTCTACGTGGTCGAAGGCGAGATTACGCTCTACATCGGCGACAAGGCGGGGGTTCGAGGGAGTGCGGGTTCATTCGCCCACCGACCTGGTGGGGCCGTTCACGGCTTTCGAATCGAGTCCGAACGGCCCGTTACCTCCCTCGCCGCTCAACCGGTCAAGGCGTCTGGGCCGCACGACGATCCGGACTCGGGCATCACCGCCGCCGTTGCCTTGGCTACTGCTAGTGCGGGTGGGACGCAGCGGTCGCCCCGGTACTACCGCTACCTCTCTGAGTGGTGAAGGCGGAGGTCTTGAACGTGACGAGCCGTACGAGCTGTTCCGCGTCTGTATTGAGGTAGGGACGCTCGCGTCGCGCCCGACTGGCGGAGTCGACCCCAAGCCCGGCTGGTAGAACCGGACGCTTGACAGGCGAGGACACGCCGGAGGTCAAGTGCCGAACCCATCCGCAGCCCTCGGTGGATCCCGGCGAGTCACGATTCCGGGCAGGCGCTCGTCTGTCTTCGGCCCGCGCGCGTCCCATTCTGATCGTTTGCTGCCCGGACGCCCGATTGCGTTTCCATATTCGACAACAAAATAGCCCTATTTACAGGGTTTTTGTACGGGAGCGACGGGACTCGAACCCGCGACCTCCGGCGTGACAGGCCGGCGTTCTAACCAGCTGAACTACGCCCCCAGCGCCGGCGCATTGTAGCGGCGGCGGAGGAACGCCACGGGCGCAGGTGAAGGAGGGCTCGTGACGACGCTCGACTGGATCGCCCTCGCCGTGATCGCCGTGACCGCCCTGAACGGGTTTCGGCGCGGGCTCGTCGTTGGCGCATTCGCGCTCGTCGGGATCGTCGCGGGCGCGTACGCCGGTGCCAAGATCGCCCCGGAGCTTCTCTCCGGGGAGTCGGCCTACACGCCGCTCGTGGCTCTGACCGGTGCGGTCGTCCTCGGCTCGCTCCTGCGCAGCGTGGCGGGAATGCTCGGCGGCGCAGTCCGCTCGTCGCTGCTTGCGGTGCCGCCACTGAGGGTGCTGGACACGCTCGGCGGGTTCCTGCTCGGGGCGGGGATCGGCCTGGCGCTCGTCTGGGTGGCCGGAGCGGTGGCGCTGCACGTCCCGGGCCAGACCGAGCTCCGCGAGGAGGTCCAACGCTCCCGGATCCTGCGCGAGATCAACCGCCAGGTACCGCCTTCGCGCCTGTTCGACGCGATCGCCCGCGTCGACCTACTCGACCGGATCGCCGGACCGCAGGCGAGAGTCGCACCGCCCGATCCCGCGCTGCTCCGCGATCCCGGCGTCCGCCGCGCCCGAGCAAGTGTGCTGCGCGTGACCGGCACGGCGTGCGGGCTCGGAGTCCAGGGCTCGGCATGGGTTGCACGGCCCGACCTGCTCGTCACGAACGCGCACGTCGTCGCCGGAATGCGCGACGCTCGCGTCGACACCGGCGACGGCGATTCGACCCCCGTGCGGGTCGTTCACTTCGACCCTCGCAACGATGTCGCAGTGCTGCGCGTCGACGGGCTCGAGGTGCCGCCGCTTCCGCTTGCCGATCCCGTCGAAGGCACTCCCGTGGCGATCCTCGGCTACCCCGCGAACGGCCCCTTCACGGCGACTGCCGGGCGGATCGGACAGACCGGGGCTGTGCTCGCCGACGACGCCTACGGCCGCGGTCCGGTGGAGCGCCGGATCACGACGCTGCGCGGGATCGTGCGGCAGGGCAACTCGGGCGGGCCGGCGGTAGACGGGCGGGGGCGGGTGCAGGCGACGATCTTCGCGGCACGAATCGGCTCGCCGTCGGGTTACGGCATCCCGACGGCCGTCGTCCGAGGCGCGCTCGACGACTCGGATCGCGAGGTCTCGTCCGGCCCCTGCGTCGGCTAGAGAATCTCGAGGATCCCGAGCGGCTGGCGGAACGGCGCCACGAGATAGACCCCCGCCGCCTTCTTGCGCGCCTCGGCGATCAGCTCCCGCGCCAGCTCTGCGCCGACCTGGGCGGCCGCCCCGCCCGCATCCAGGAGCCGCTGCTGGATCACGTCCGGAACCACCATCCCGGGCACCTCGTTGTGCACCCGAACCGCGAGCTGGTGGCTGCGGAGCGGCCAGATCCCGACGAGGAGCGGAATCGGAGCACGGCCGCCGAAGTGCGCGAGGAACGCGTCGAGATACTGCAGGTCGAAGAGCACCTGCGTCATCGCGAACTGCGCGCCGGCCTCGAGCTTTCGCTCGAAGCGGTCGAGCTCGACATCGAGGTCGTCCGCGGAGGGGTTGACGGCGACGCCGATGAAGAACGAGGTGGGCGCATCGATCGTGCGGCCGTGGTTGTCCTCGCCGCGGTTCAGGTTTGCGATCAGCCGCGCCAGACCGATCGAGTCGACCTCGTAGACCCCGCGAGCACCGGGGTAGTCGCCCTCCTCGGGTGGGTCGCCCGTCACCGCGAGGATGTTGCGGACACCTTCGGCGTGCGTACCGAGCAGGAGCGACTCGAGCCCGGCGACCGTCATGTCGCGGGGAGTCAGATGCGGGATCGTCTCGATCCCGCAGGCCCGCTCGATCGCGACCGAGGCCATTACACCGCTCATCCGGGCGCGCGCTCGGGGATTGTCGTTCACGTCGACGAAGTGCGCCTTGCCGGACTCCTCGAGGATGCGCGCCGTTTCGAGGAGCGCCTGGTTCGAGCCGCCGAGCGGCGGGTCGAGCTGCACCGAGATCACGAACTCCTGCTCGCGGAGCATTCGCGCGAGCGCCGTCTCCTCTGCGACGGTCTCGCTCGCGACGAGCAGCTCGCGCTCGCGAACGACGAGCGGCGCCGAGGGCGCGCGATCCTCGTCGATCGCGGAGCGGATCGCGGCGATCTGCGCCGGGGTGGTGCCGCAGCAGCCGCCGATCAGGCCGGCCCCGAGCCGCCGGGCCTGGGCGGCGAACTCGGCGAAGTACTCGGGAGTCGCGTGCGGGAAGATCACACGCGAGCCGGCGAGGCTCGCGAGCCCGACGTTCGGCAGGGCCGCCAGGATCCGCCCGTTGCCCTGCATCCGGGCGATTGCGTTCAGGGCCGCCGCCGGGCCGGCGCTGTGGTTCGCGCCGACGGCTGCGAGGTCGAGACCGTCGAGTCGATCGGCTGCCACGCTCGCGTCGACCCCGCCGAGGGTCTGCCCGTCCGCGTCGAACGTCATCAGCGCGACCACGGGTAGGTGCGAGACGCCACGCACAGCCTCGACGGCAGCGACGAGCTCGTCCAGGTCGTAGAACGTCTCGAGCAGGAGCAGGTCGACCCCCCGGGCCTCGAGGATCTGCGCCAGCTCGGCGACGAGCGGCGCCGTCCCGCCGGCATCGAACTGCTCGAGCTCTCCGAGCGGGCCGATCGCGCCGGCGATGAAGACCTCGCCTCCGCACATCTCGCGCGCCTCGCGGGCAAGCCGCACCGCGGTCGAGTTGATCTGCTCGAGCTCGTCCTCGAGGAAGCGCGCCGCGAGCTTGCGCCGGTTCGCGCCGAAGGTGTTCGTCTCGATCAGGTCGGCGCCCGCCCGAATGAAGCTCGCGTGCAGCGCGACGACGCTCTCCGGCGCACGCAGGTTCGCCTCCTCGGGGCAGCGCAGCCGGGGAACGGCGCCCGAGAGCAGCGTTCCCATTCCGCCGTCGGCGACGAGCGGCCGGCCGGAGCGCAGTCGGTCGAGAAAGCGGCTCGACATCCGGGCCACTCTAGTAGTGAACTTCTGCCGTCAACCCCGTTCGAGGGACGAGTCAACCGCAAAAGGGTGATTCCACGGACACGGCGCTGCCACATACTCAGGACATCTTCCGAGCGCCCCAGCGGCGGGGCTGCGCGGAAGAGGAGAACGGCTTCCGCTCAGGGAGCCACAGGGCGGGGCCCCAGGCGGCGGGGCCCCGCCCGCTGTCTGTTTGGCGCAGGTCTGGAATCTGCGGGAGCAGATTCCAGGATCGCGCAAGACCCCTGAAGGCCGCTTCGCTCCTCCCTGGCTCGCGGCCTTGGAGGTCGGTTTCTGACGCCGGCTCCTCGAGACGAGAACTTTCTCTCAAGCTTTCGGTGTCGCTGCCGATAAGGAGAGTGCTCTTCGTGTCGGGGACTGACGGCAATCTGTTCCTGCGGCTCGGCGAGCGTGAAAGGCGGCGGGCGGGCCTGCTCGCCGCCTTTCGTCATTCCCGGACGGCGGCTTCGCTGCGCGAGGCGATCATCGCTCGGCGGCCCTAGCCGTCGTCGTGGACGACGCGGCCCTCCATCCCGCCCGCGACCGTGACGACCTGGCCGGTGACGTGGCCGGAGAGCTCCTCCGAGGCGAGCACGACGACTTGGCGCGCGACATCGTCCGGCTGGGCGACCTTGCGGAGCGCCATCGTGCGCGAGATCCGCCGCACGGCCTTCGGCTCGACGTGGCCCCGTGTCATCGGCGATTCCGTCCAGCCCGGCGCGACCGCGTTCACCCGGCCGCGCGGTGCGACGCGCACGATCTCGTTCTTGAGGCTGAGCAGGAGCCCGCCGAGGACAGCCGACTTCGCAGCGGCGTAGTCGGCGTGGCCGGCCTCGCCGACGATCCCCGCGGTCGAGCCGACGAGGACGAGCGACCCATCACGGTTCCGCTCGACCTCGCGTAGGAAACCGCGCGCCGTCAGGAAGACCGAGGTCAGATTCTGCCGGAGGATCTGCTCCCAGCGCTCGAGTGAGAGCTGCCAGACGGGCAGGTCGTCCGCAGGCCAGACTCCGGCGACCGCGGCACAGACGTCGATCCGGCCGAGCGCCGCGCGCGTCTCCGCGAAGAGCCGGTCGACCTCGATCTCGTCGGTCAGATCTGCCTGAACGACGGGAGCGCCCTCGAGCTCTGCCGCGACGTCGCGGGCCCGCTCCTCGCCGCGGTGGTAATGGACGGCGACGCGCGCACCCTCCGCAGCAAATGCCCGCGCGCACGCGGCTCCGATCCCGCCGGACGCTCCGGTCACGAGGACGCCCTTGCCTGCGAGCCCAGTCTCCACGATCGCTTATAGGCTAACCGGCGGTGCGCATCCACATCATCACGGACATGGAGGGCGTCTCCGGGATCGTCAAGGGCGCCCAGACCGGCGGCGGGCTGCCTCTCTACGACGAGGGCCGCAGGCTCTACACCGAGGAGATCAACGCGGCCGTGCGGGGTGCGAAGGCGGCGGGCGCGACCGAGATCGTCGTGATGGACTGCCACGGCGCCGGCAAGGAGTGGTCGTTCAACTCGCTCATGCCGGAGCTGCTCCATCCCGACTGCGAGTTCGTCGTCCAGGACGACTGGACGGAGTACACGGACTTCCTCGAGGAGGGCTGCGACGCGGCGCTCCTCGTTGGCATGCATGCGATGGCGGGCACGCGGCTCGGCGTGCTCAACCACACCGTCTCGGGCCAGGATTACTTCAACCTCTGGTTCAACGGCACGCTCGTCGGCGAGACCGGGATCCATGCGGCCGTCTGTGGGGCCTGGGAGACGCCGGTGCTCCTCGTGACGGGCGACGACGCGGCGTGCGCAGAGGGCAGCGACCTGCTCGGCTCCGGGTTGACCAGGGTCGCCGTCAAGACGGGGCTCGGGATCCAGTCGGCGCGTCAGATTCCGCCGGTGCGGGCGCGGGAGCTGATCGAGGCGGGCGCGCAGCGGGCGCTTTCGAACCTGAAGGCGGTCGAGCCGTGGAACCCCGGTAGTCCCTGCGAGATCAAGGTCGAGTTCAAGCACACCGGCGCTCCCGACAAGCTCCGCTTCCGCAAGGGCGTCGAGCGGGTCGACGACCGGACGATCACGGTCACCGCGGACACGTGGTGGGAGGCCTGGACGACCTTCTACTTCTGAGGCCGCGGGAGCTCGACGATTCCGAGCTCCTCGACCAGCGTGAAGAAGGCGCGGGCGAACGGCGACGATCGCGTCCGCTCTCGCACCCCGCTCCAGTCGATCTGCTCCCGGAGCGAGCGCGCCAGCTCGAGCACGCTGCCGAAGTTCGGCTCCTGCTCGGTCAGCGAGAGCAGCTTCATCGCCATCACGTCGTCGAGCGAAGCGACGGCGAGCGGCTGCGCCATCACCTCGAGAAGCTCGGCGCGCTCGAAGTGCTCGTCGCCGACCGGGCCGCCCGCCGGATGGAAGATCAGGTCGATCAGCGTCTCTCCGCACCACGCCTTCAGGAGCCAACCCTCCGGGGGCCGCTCGGCCGTCATTCCCGCATCGACGAGCGCTTGCAGGGCGCGCTCGGCGTCCGCCTCGCGGACGAAGAAGTCGACGTCGTGCCCGGTCGGCGGGCCGCCACGTGCCCAGGCCGCGAGCCCGCCGCCGAGGAGATGCGGCACGTCGGCATCGCGGAGTGCGGCCGAGGCGAGCTTCATCGCGGCGATCAGGTCGGGAAAGGTCTCGGGGTCCGTGGACGTCATCGGGCTGGCTCGGTACCCGCTCGATCGTTTGTGAAGCGCCGGCCGGGTGGAAACGGAGGGTGTGAGCACGACCGTCCGCATCGCCGCCGCCGGCGACATCCACTGCGCCGAGCCGCTGCGCGGACGGCTCGCGCATGCCTTCCGGACGGTCGCCGAGCAGGTCGACCTCGTGCTGCTCGCCGGCGACCTGACGACTCACGGCGATCCCGAGCAGGCGTCCGTGCTCGCCGAGATCTGCCGCGACCTGCCGATCCCGGTTGTCGCCGTGCTCGGCAACCATGACTACCACCTCAACCGGTCCGACGAGGTCGTCTCGGTGCTGGGCGAGGCCGGAGTCGTCGTGCTCCAGCACGAGGTCTCGCTCCACAAGGTCGGCGAGCTCGAGGTCGGGATCGTCGGCGCGAAAGGCTTCGTCGGCGGGTTTCCCGGAGCGGAGCTGCCCGACTTCGGAGAGCCGTTGCTACGCGAGGTCTATGCCGAGACGACGCGCGAGGTCGAGGCGATCGAGGCCGGGCTCGAGGCGATCTCGGGCTGCCACCGCAGGATCGTGCTCCTCCATTACGCGCCGATCCCGGAAACGCTCGCGGGGGAGCCGGAGACGATCTGGGCGTTCCTCGGGTCGTCGCGGCTCGCGGCGCCGATCGGCGCTCATCGGCCGGATCTCGTTCTCCACGGACACGCGCACCGCGGCTCCTTCGAGGGCTCGCTCGGCCCGGTGCCGGTACGCAATGTCGCCGTCCATGTCACCGGCAAGGACTTCGAGCTCTTCGAGCTGTAGCACGGCCAATATGATGAAGAAGCTTCATCATGGACGACGTTCATCAAGACCGGCGAAGGTCTTCCCGAACCTCTGCGCCGGGTTCTAGAACGTCTCCAGACTTGCCCGGCGACGGCTCTCCGCCTCGAAGAACCGGAAGAGGACGTAGGCGGCGACCGCGTAGGCGATGCCGATCAGCGCCTCCGTGACGATCAGGCCGCGGACGTCCCCGAGTGTCGCTCCTTCGACGACCCTTCGCGCTGCCTCGATCCCGTGCGTCAGCGGCACCGAGCGGCCGATCGCCTCCATCCAGCCCGGGAGCGAGTCGACGTCGACGTTGACGCCGCAGAAGAGCAGCATCAGGAAGTAGACGAGGTTTGCGGCGAAGAAGACGTCACGGGCTCGCAGCCCGATCGAGCCGATCAGCATCCCGAGCGCGGTGCACGAGACGACGGTGACGACAACGACGAACGCGAGCGCCGGCAACGACGCCGCGTCTGGGCTGAAGTCGAGCAGCAGCCAGCTCGCGGCGAACCCGAACGACGAGACCACGAGTCCGTTGACGATGTTCGGCAAGGCCCGGCCGGCGAAGACGGCGAGTCGGTTCGCGGGGGTCGCGAGCAGCGGCGTCAGCGTCCCGAACTGGCGCTCGTTCGCGATCCCCATCACCATCCCGTAGATCCCGGCCATCGCCGAGACCTGGACGGCGTTGCCGACGATGAAGAAGTCGTCGCTTCGGCTGCCCGCGTAGCGGCCGAGATAGGTGAAGAAGAGGATCTGGAAGAGCGGCGAGCCGAGCATCGTCGTCACGTACATGACCGGCGAGATCCAGTTGAAGAGGGCGCGGTACGAGATCCGGCCCCCCACGAAGAACACCCTGAGCGCCGCACGTCCCTGGCCGGCAGTGCGTCCCGCCCGGCGGAACCGGGTTCCGGCGTTGCCTCGCGCCCCTCGCGGCACGCGGCTCTCCGGAGCCGTATTACTCATACTGTCCCCTCCGGCCGCGCACCGCGAGGGACGCGCCATGAACGCGCGGTACCGGCGGTCATGTCAGCGAGAGCGTCGCCTGTTGGCGCGCGCGCCGCTCGAAGTTGTGCATGAAGAACGAGCCGAGGACGAGGTAGACGGCGCCGAGCAGCACGCACATCCCGAGCCCTTCCCACACCTCGCCGCCGAGGGCCGCGTTCCGCACTGCCTCCATCCCCCAGGTCGGCGCGAGCACCCACGAGAGCCACTCGACCCAGCCTGGCAGGAGCGAAAGCGGCACGAGCAGGCCGGTCGCGAGCCAAACCGGATACTCGAGGAGGTTCGAGAAGGCGCTCGCCTGCCGGTAGAGGACGAAGGTCGACGCGAGCACGAGCCCGAGCAGGCCGAGGCTGACGACCGTGACGGGCAGCGCCAGCGCAAAGAGCGCCGGGTGCACGAAGGAGAGCGGAACGCCGAAGAAGACGCGTCCCCAGAAGAGCGTCGCGACGATCGAGTAGAGGCCGATCGTGGCGGTCGAGATCGTGAGCGGGAGCAGGATCCAGAGGAAGCGGACGGGCGCTGCGACCGCGATCTCGAGCGTCCCCTGCCAGCGCATCCACTGAATCGCCCCGCCCGAGCCGAAGAGCGTCGACGACCAGATCCCCATCAGGCCGGCGCCGAGCGCCGCGTAGAGCAGGCCGCCGCCGCGGTCGCCGCGGTCGAACATGAAGAACGCGATCGAGGCGAAGATGACCGGCTGGAGCACGCTGATCAGGACGAAGAAGAGCGAGTTCGTCAGGTTCTTCAGGTTGAAGAGCCACCCGATCCAGAAGACACGCAGCATCTTCCGAGCGTAGCCAAAGGGGTCAGGCGCGCTCGAGAGTCGCGTGTTTCCGGCTGTGCAGCTCGAGGACGCGGATCAGCAGGTAGCCCGCGGTCGCATACACGATGCCGATCAGGCCCTCGGAGCCGACGAGCCTGGCGACCTCGCCGAACGCGGCGCCGTCCGCGAGCAGTCGCGCCGCCTCGATCCCGTGCGTGAACGGGAGGCCCTGTGCGGCGGTGCTCAGCCAGCCCGGGAGCGCGTCCAGCGGCACATTCGCGCCGGTACAGACGAGCAGGATCCCGAAGATGACGTTCGAGAGCACGGCCGTCTCGCGCACGATCAGTCCCAGCCCGGCGCTGAGCAGGCCGAGCCCGGTGCACGAGAGCGCGCTCACGGCGGTCACGAGCGCGAGCGGCCCGTAGGCCGAGGCGGGAACGTCGATCCCGACGATCAGGCCGCCGACCACGAGCCCGAAGGCCGCGACGAAGAACCCGTTCAGGACGACGGGGAGCGCGCGGCCGACGAAGAGCGGCAGGCGCGGCGCCGGCGTGATCAGGATCGAGCCGAGGGTCTGCTGGAAGCGCTCGCCCGCGATGATGTTCGTCATCGCGAAGACGCACGGGATCGAGGCGTACTGGAGCCCGTTTCCGATCACGTAGAACTCGTCCGACTCGAGCGCGGCCGAGCGGCCGATGTAGACGAAGAGCAGGATCTGGAAGACCGGCGCGACGAGCAGGCTGGGGATGAAGACCCAGGGCGAGAGCCAGCCGAAGAGGGCGCGGTAGCTGATCAACCCGCCCACGAAGAAGACCCGAACTCCCACACGTCCCTGGCCGGCGGCGCCTCCCGCCCGGCGAAGCCAGGCTCCGGCGCCGCCTCGCACCCCTCGCGGCACTCGGCTCTCCGGGGCCGTATTACTCATACTGTCCCCTCCGGCCGAGCACCGCGAGGGGCACGCCAGGAACGTGTGGGTACCCGATCACGAGAGGGAGAGGGACGCCTTGACGCGGGCCGTGCGCAGCGCACGCTCGAGCAGCAGGATCCCGGCCAGCGTGTAGCCCGCGCCGAGGGAGAGCGCGAGGGCGATGTCGCCGTAGGGCGAGCCGCCGAGCGCCGCCCCGCGGATCGCGCTGATCCCCCACGTCGGCGCGAGCGCCCACGAGATCGGGCGCACCCAGTCGGGGAAGAGCGTCAGCGGGACAAGGAAGCCCGAGACCAGCCAGACCGGATACTCGAGCATGTTCCCGAGCGCCCAGGCCTGGCGGAAGCGGACGAATGCGACCGCGAGCAGGAAGCCGAGCGCGCCGATCGAGACGACTGTCGCCGGCACCGCGAGCACGAACGCGAGCGGGTCGCCGACCTCGAGCTCGATCCCGAAGACGAGTCGTCCCCAGACGAGGGTCGAGATCATGCTGTAGATCCCGATCGTCGCCATCGCGATCGTCACCGGCAGCAGGATCAGGGCGAAATGGGCCGGCGCGGTGACGAGGAGCTCGAGCGTACCCGTCCAGCGCTCGCGTGCGAGGGCGGCGCCCGCGGCGGTGCTCGTCGCGCCCCAGATCCCCATCACCGCCGCGCCGAGCGAGGCGTAGAGAAGCGGCTTCGGATCGTCGCCGGATTGGAACATGAAGAACGCCGCAGTCGCGAAGAAGAGCGGGTAGACGATCCCCAGCCAGAAGTTGAAAGCCGAGCGGGTCAGCATCTTCATGTGCATCACCCAACCCACCCAGAGCAGCCGCAGCACTCGGATCAAGCTGCGGTGACGAGCGCGACGTAGGCGTCCTCGAGCGTCGGCTCGCGCGAGGAGACGCGGCCGACCGAGGCGCCGTCGAGCTGCGAGAGGATCGCGTGGGTCAACTCGAGTCCGGGCGCGGTCTGGACGATCAGGAGCTGCTTCTGCTCCTGGTCCTCGACCGTCACGGCGCGGACACCGGCGAGCTGCCGCAGCCGCTCGACCGAGCGCTCCTCGACGCCGAAGACCTCGACCTCGACGACGCTCCCGTCGGCCACACCCGCCTTCAGCTCCTGCGGCGTGCCTTGCGCGACGATCTCCCCGTTCGCGATCACGGCGATCCGGTCGCAGAGCGCGTCGGCCTCGAACATGTAGTGCGTCGTCAGGAGCACGGTCTTGCCGGACGCCGTCAGCGAGGCGATCGTCGCACGCAGCTCGCGCGCGCCGACGGGATCGACCCCGATCGTCGGCTCGTCGAGGAAGACGACCGGCGGATCGTGGAGCAGCCCGCGCGCGATGTGCAGGCGCTGGCGCATCCCGCGGGAGTAGCCCTCGACTCGCTCCTTCTCGCGACCCTTGAGGCCGACGAGCTCGAGCAGCTCGTCGATCCGAGCGCGCTGGCCCTTCGGCTCGACGCCGTAGAGCTCGGCGAAGTAGCGGAGGTTGTCCATGGCCGAGAGCCGCTCGTAGAGGCCGCGGTCGCCGCCGAAGACGTACCCGATCCGCTCGCGCACCCAGCGGGCGTCCTCGACGACGTCGTGGCCGAGCACGCGCGCCTCGCCGGAGGTCGGGATCAGGAGCGTGATCAGCATCTTGATCGTGGTCGTCTTGCCGGCGCCATTCGGCCCGAGCAGGCCGAAGAGCTCGCCTTCGGCGATCGCGAAACTGATCCCGCGCACCGCTTCGACCTCGAGCGAGCGCCGCCGGATCGTGCCGGTGGTGGTCTTGTAGGTTCGGCGCAGATCGACGGCCTCGACGACGTTCACGATCTCCACTCTAGGCGACGATCCGAACGGTACGGCTCGGCTGTCTGTTGACATGTCAGCGCGAACGCGGTGTGATTGGACGATGCGGCGGGCGACGGTGATCTCCGAGCACGACCTGGACGGGCAGCGGCCCGAGGGCGACACGGCGCTGGAGAAGGTGACGATCGACGCAGGCTTGCTCGAGCAGCGGGTGCTCCGGTTCGCACCGGGACGCTCGGGCGAGCGTGGGGAGGTGGATCGCGACGAGCTCCTCTACGTCGTCTCGGGCGGCGCGACGCTCGAGCTCGACGGAGAACCGCACCAGCTCGCGCGGGAGACCGGTGCGTACATCCGTGCCGGCGAGCGGTACACCGTCGAGAACCCGGGCCCGGAGGAGCTGCTGTTGGTCTCGGTCGCCGCGCCGGCCGGGGAAGACCTCGAGGGTCGGCGGGTGACAATCCGCTTCGCGGAGCAGCCCGAGCTGCGAGCGGACGCGAAGCGGACGTTCCGCTATCTCGTCAACGAGGACGCGGGCTGCGCCGAGGTGACGCAGTTCGTCGGCGTCGTCGAGCCGTGCCGGGCGCCAGACCACAGCCACACCTACGACGAGGTCGGCTACATCGTCGAAGGTCAGGGGATCGCGCACATCGACGGCGAGCAGATCCCGCTTCGGCCGGGGTCGTGCTTCCACCTGCCGCCGGAGCAGGTGCACTGCATCGAGAACAGCGGACCCGGGGCGATGCGGATCCTCGGCGTCTTCCATCCGTCCGGCGATCCTGCCTCGCGCTCCTATGACGCGGCGGCAGCAGGGGCAACAAGTTGACTCGGACAACGTCGAATATGACGGAAACCAGTATCTGGATCAGAACCCACAAGGAGGGCACCGAATGAAGAGGGCCATCGTTCTGGCGCTCGTGACCGGGATCGCCGCGGTACTCGCGGCATCCGCAGTCGCGAGGCCGACGGCCGCAACGCGGAGCGACGCTCAGCAGGCCGTGAGCTGCAAGAGCACGTTGAAGATCGCGCTCGTGACGCCGCTGACCGGCGGCGCCGGTTTCCTCGGCAACGCGCAGCTCAGTTGGGCGAAGTACGCGGTCAAGCGGCTCGCTCCGGGGCTCGGGCTGAAGGTGCGGCTCCTGACCGGAGACACGCCGGTCGAGCAAGGCCCCGCGCCCGCTCAGGCGCTGGCGCAGAAGTACGTCGCGGATCAGAGCGTCGTCGCCGTGATCGGCCCGGCCACGTCGGGTGCGGCCGCAGCTACGAGCCAGACGTACTTCGCCGCGGGCGTGGCCCACATCTCGCCGTCCGCGACCCGGACGTCGCTGACGAAGGGGACGCCGCGTGAAGGTACGCCCGGCTTCTTCCGGGTCGTCCCGGGCGACTTCGTCCAGGGACCGACGGACGCCCGCTTCATGATCGACAAGCTGAAGGTGAAGAAGGTCGTGCTGATCGACTTCCAGGAGCCGTACTCGGTCGGTCTGGCCGACGCGGCGCAGACCGTCCTGCGGGCGGGGAACGTCGATATCGTCCGACTCTCGACCTCGGTGCGGACGACCGACTTCTCGTCGCTCGTGACGCGGACGCCGAGCGACGCGGACATCGTCTTCTTCCCGACGCAGCAGCCTGCGGACGCGCAGACGTTCGGGCAGCAGCTGCTCGAGCAGGGCAAGCGGGCGAAGGTGTTCGGCGGCGACGGCGCGAACTCCCCGGCCAACTTCAAGCTGGCCGGCTCGTACGTGTCCAACTTCGCCCCGGACATCGGCGGGATCGCCACGTCCAAGTCGCTGGTCGACGGCTGGAAGCGGGACAACCCGCGCTCGGATCTCGAGTCGTTCGGGCCTCCGACCTACGGGGCCGTCCAGGTCGCGCTGCGCGCGGTCAAGGCGGCGTGCGTGGCGAACAAGAACGTCC
>JANDLU010000045.1 GCA_024330215.1 Candidatus Gaiellasilicea maunaloa | reverse complement strand
TGCAGCGGCTCGGGCTCGCGTGCGGAGCGCCGCTCGGCCGCCTGCTCGGCTACCGGGCGGACTATGTGCCGGCGGAGGCCGGGGACTCCGTCCCTGCGGCGGCCTGACTCCGACGCGGAAGCGAACGCTCCGGCGCCGGCTCTTCTGGCTGGCCGTCGTCCTCGGCGTCTGCCTCCTGGCCCTCGGCGGCTGGATCGTCCGGGGGCTGGGGAGCGCCGCCGCACTCATCACTCGCCCGAACCCGAAAAGGAGAACCCTGATGCGCAGCAAGACCATTCTCATCGCCTGCACCGCCGCTCTGGCAACGGTCGCGGGAGGCGTCTCGCTCGCCTCCGCCTCGGCGGAGGGTGTCGGAGGCAAGACCCTCACCCTCATCTCCGAGTCGACCGAGATCGAGCAGTACGTCGACAACGGCGAGCCCGGTGAAGGCATCGGCGACGTCGTCTTCTTCCAGGAGAACCTGTACGACCGGACTCGGGGCAGCAAGCCGGTGGGTCACTCCGAGATCATGTGCTTCTTCATCGGGGACGACAGCGCCCGTTGCTCGGGAACGTTCTTCCTCCCCGAAGGGAAGATCGAGGCCGGCGGCGCGATTCACTTTCAACGCGTCAGCCGGATCCCGGTTCTCGGCGGCACCAGCGCCTATGCGGGGGCACGCGGCGAGCTGACGCTGACGACGATCGACGAGCAGCGCAACCGGAACGTCATCCGCCTGCTGCCCTAACCACCAGCCCTCGCGCGACGGGAGCCAAGTAACAGACTGTTACTTGGCTCCGTCGAGCTTGCGGAAGACGACGCAGGCGTTGTGGCCGCCGAAGCCGAAGGAGTTCGAGAGACCCACTGCGATCTCGACCTGCCGCGCCTCGTTCGGGATGTAGTCGAGGTCGCAAGTGGGATCCTCGATCTCGTAGTTGATCGTCGGCGGCAGGACGCCGCGGTTCGTGGCCAGGATGGTGAAGATCGCCTCGACCGCACCCGCCGCGCCCAGGCAGTGACCGGTCGCGCCCTTCGTCGAGGAGACCGGGATCCGCCGCGCGTTCTCCTCCCCGAGCGCGAGTTTGAGGACGCGTGTCTCGGAGGCGTCGCCGAGCGGGGTCGAGGTGCCGTGGGCGTTGACGTAGCCGATCTCGTTCGCGTCGATCCCGGCGTCGCGCAGAGCCATGTTCATCGCCCGCGCCGGGTTCTCCCCGGTCGGGTCCGGCTCGGTGATGTGATTCGCGTCGGAGGAGACGCCGTAGCCCATCAGCTCCGCATAGATCGTCGCGCCCCGCTCGCGCGCATGCTCGAGCTCCTCGAGCACGACGACCGCGCCGGCCTCGCCCATGACGAAGCCGTCCCGGCCGGCGTCGAACGGCCGCGAGGCACCTTGCGGATCGTCGTTCCGGCGCGAGAGCGCCCGCATCGCGCCGAAGCCGGCGATCCCGACCCGCGTGATCCCCGCCTCGGTGCCGCCGCAGAACATTGCGTCCGCACGGCCGAGCCGGATCGCATCCGCGCCCTCGCCGATCGCCATGTTCGAGGCCGCGCAGGCGGTGCACTGCGAGGAGAGCGGCCCGCGCGTGCCGAGCTCCATCGAGACCCAGCCGGCGCCCATGTTCGGGATGATCGCGGTAATCGAGAACGGGTTGACGCGATCGGCGCCGCGGTCGATGAGCGTCTGGTAGCAGTCCTGGAAGGCGCCGAGCCCGCCGATCCCGGTCGCGATCGAGGCGCCGATCCGGTCGGCCTCCTGCTCGATCGCGATCCCGGAGTCGGCCTCGGCCTGGCGCGCCGCAGCAAGCACCATCTGCGCGAAGCGGTCCATGCGGCGGGCCTGCTTGCGCTCGATCCACGCAGTCGGATCGAAGTCCTTCAGCTCGCAGGCGAAGTTGACCGGGTACTCGCTCGCGTCGAACTGCTCGATCTTGGCTGCGCCCGACTCGCCTGCAACCAGACTCGACCAGGTCGTCTCGACGTCGTTGCCGAGCGGGGTGACCATCCCGAGCCCGGTGACGACCACGCGCCTCCTGCCGTTGTCAGCGCTCATGCTCCCCTCACATCCCCAGGCCACCGTCGACGAGCAACACCTCACCCGTGATGAACGAGGCCGCATCCGAACAGAGGAAGCGTACAGCGCAGGCCACGTCCCCCGGCTCGCCGAGGCGGCCGAGCGGCGTCGCCGTGAGCATCGCCGCGGTCGCCGCCTCCGGGAGGACGTCGGTGAGCTGGGTCTTCACGTAGCCGGGCGCGACGACGTTCGCGCGGACGTTGCGGGAGCCGAGCTCGCGGGCGAGCGATTTCGTGAAGCCGATGATCCCGGCCTTCGAGGCGGCGTAGTTCGTCTGACCCCAGTTGCCATGGATTCCGACGATCGAGGAGACGTTGACGATCGCGCCGGCTCGCTTCTTCAGCATCGGCCGAGTCACCGCGCGACAGGTGTAGAAGACCGAGGAGAGGTTGGTCTCGAGCACCGTACGCCAATCCTCGTCGGACATGCGCGCGAGCAAGCCGTCACGAGTGAGGCCCGCGTTATTGACGAGGATGTCGAGCTCGCCGGCCTCCTCGACGAGGCGCTTCGCCTCCTCCGCGCTCGAGACGTCGGCCTGGATCGTACGGCCGCCGAGCTCGCCTGCGAGCGCCTCGGCCTCCTCCCGACCCGACCGGTAGCCGAGGACCACGGTTGCGCCGGCCGAGGCGAGCTCCTTCGCGATCGCCGCGCCTATTCCCTTTGACGCGCCCGTGACGAGCGCCGTCTTGCCCTCCAGCGAGGCGAACGTCATGCGATTTCCAGCGCCTCTTCGATCTTGTCCAGCCCGGCGAGGTTCGAGACCGAGATCGCCTTGACGCTCCGGTCGATCCGCTTGACGAGACCCGAGAGCACGTTGCCAGGACCGACCTCGACGAAGGTGCTGACACCGCCCCTGATCAGCTCGGTCGCCGACTGGGTGAAGCGGACCGGCGCCGTGAGCTGGTCGACGAGCAGGGTGCCGAAGCGCTGGCACGGCTCGATCTTCGCCGTCACAGTGGACATGAAGGGCGCGAGCGGGTCGTGGAAGCCGATTCGGTCGATCGCGGGCCGCAGCCGATCGGCGGCGCGGGCCACGAGGGGGCTGTGAAACGCGCCGGACACGCGCAGCTTGATCGCTCGTCGAGCGCCGAGGGACTCGGCCTCGGCGCAGAGCTCCTCGACGGCGCCGTCCTCGCCGGAGACGACGATCTGGCCGGGACAGTTGTAGTTCGCGGGCCACACGCCCAGGATCTTGCGGCAGAGGTTCTCCACGACCTCGTCCTCGAGCCCGAGGATCGCGGCCATCGAGCCCGGATGCTTGCGCGCCGCCTCGGCCATCGCGAGCCCTCGCTCGCGCACGAGGCCGATCGCCTCGCCGTTCGACATCGCGGAGACCGACGCCAGCGCCGCGAACTCGCCGACGGAGTGGCCGACGACGACATCCGGCTCGATCCCCCGCGCCTTCAGCGCCGCCAGCACCGCCAGACTCGTCGCGACGAGCGCCGGCTGCTGCACCTCCGTGTCGACGAGCTCCTCGAGCGGGGCCTCGAAGCAGAGGTGGGCGAGGTCGAGGCCGGACGCCTCGCTCCCGACGCGGAAGACCTCCATCGCCGTCGGCACCGCCTCGGCGATGTCCTTGCCCATCCCGGCCTCCAGGGAGCCCTGGCCCGGGAAGCAGAAAGCGACCTTTGTCATGCAGCCCTCCTCTCGGTCCATTCGATCAGTGCAGAGCCCCACGTCAGACCCGCTCCCATTCCCGTCATCAACACGAGCTCGCCGCCCCGCAGGCGCCCGTCAGCCTCCGCCTCCGCCAGCGCGAGCGGGATCGAGCCCGACGAGGTGTTGCCGTAGCGGTCAACGTTGACGATCACCTTCTCTTCGGGGATCCCGAGCTTTCCGGCCGCGTGGTCGATGATCCGCCGGTTCGCCTGGTGCGGCACGTAGACGTCGATGTCCGCCACCGTCCGGCCGCACTCCGCGAGCAGCTTCTCCGCCGACGAGACGAGCACCCGCGTCGCGAACCTGAAGACCTCACGACCGTTCATCTTCACGAACGAGTCCGGCTCGTCGAAATGGCGGGAGCCGCTGCCGGGCAGCCAGAGGTTGCCGCCGCCGGCCCCGTCGGCGCCCAACTCGAAGCCGAGGAAGCCGCCGCGCTCGACGCGCTCCAAGACGACAGCGCCCGCGCCGTCGCCGAAGATAACGAGCGTCGAGCGATCGCTCCAGTCGAGGATCTTCGAGAGCACGTCGCCGCCGACGACGAGAGCGCGCTGCGAGAGCCCGGCTGCGAGCATCCCGTAGGCCTGGGCGAGGGCGTACATGAAGCCCGTGCAGCCGGCGAGGAGGTCGTAGGCGGCGGCTTCGCTGGCGCCTAGGCGATCGGCCATGATCGCGGAGCTCGTGGGGAACATCATGTCCGGGGTTACCGTGGCGCAGATCAAGAGGTCGATGTCCTTCCCTTCTAGACCCGCCTTTTCTAGCGCTTCCTGCGCAGCAGGAAGCGCAATGTCGGTCAGCGCCTCGTGCTTCTCCGCGAAGCGACGCTCCCGGATTCCCGTCCGCTCGACGATCCACTCGTCGGTCGTATCGACGAACTGCTCGAGATCCGCGTTCGTATAGACGCGCTCCGGCACGTGGGCGGCGAGCCCCGTAATACTCACCCGCACTCCGCTCGCCGCGCCGATCACTGCGACGGCTCCACCGCGAAGGTGAGGGTGCCGCGAACGGCGAGCTCGCCGTCCACGGTCGCCCGCGCCTTGCCCCGGCCGATCGGCCCGCGCATCGCCTCGAGATCGCAGGCCAGCTCGAGCAGCTCGCCCGGGCGCACGACGCGCTTGAAGCGCACCCCATCGATCCCGGCGAAGAGCGCGAGCCGGCCGGCGTACTCCGGCTCCGAGAGCACTGCGACCGCCCCGGCCTGGGCGAGCGCCTCGACCATCTTGACCCCGGGCATGATCGGATTCCCGGGGAAGTGGCCGGCGCAATCCGCTTCGGTAACGAGCTTGCGTGCGACGACGCGCACGCCGGGGTCGAGCTCGATCACCTCGTCGAGGAGGAGGAACGGATCCCGATGGGGCAGGATCCGCTCGATCTCGATCTTCCGAAGCGGCAGCGCGACACTCATCGGCCAACCGTCGGTTGGAGTCTCATGCGATCAGCCTCTCGCCCAGCCGATCGCGCAGACCGTTGCGCGCACGATGGGCGTAGCACTTGGCGGTGCCGACGGGCATCCCGGCCGCGCCCGCGATCTCCTCGAAGCTGAAGTCGAACGCGTCCTTGAGCACGATCACCCTCGCCTGTGCGGGCGCCAGCTCGGCCAGACAGGCGCCCAGCTCGGCGCGCAGCTCGGACGCCTCCGCCTCCGCGGCCGGGCCGAGCTCGCGCGAGACGCGCCGGTCCTCCTCTAGCGGCTCGCAGCGCCTCGCGACCTGCCGCTGGGCGAGATCGCGACACGCGTTCACCGTCAACCGGTGGAGCCAGGTCGAGAAGGCCGACTCGCCTCGGAACTGAGGCAGCTTCACGCAGAGTCGGGCGAGTGCATCTTGGGCGGCATCACGCGCGTCCTCGGGGTCGCGGAGGAGGTGTCGAGCAAGCCGCTCGACCCTGGGCGCGTGGCGCTCGCAGAGCGCCGTAAGTGCTCGCCGGTCGCCGTCCTTCGCGCGTCGGACGAGGATCGGATCGCTGAGCCGGCCGTAGGCAAGCGGCGCCTCGGGCCGAAGCACGTTGTCGATCGAGGGGGATCTACGAAGCGGCGGCGGCACCGCCCTATGCTAATCCTCTAGCGGCGAGAGACGGGGCGGCTCGGGTTGCCGGCCGGATCCCAGGCGACGACCCGGACGATGCCCTCGCGCGGGATCCCGAAGATCGGCACCGCTCCGGCGGTGGCGGCCCGGCGCTTGAACGACCTGCCGCCCGCCCGAACTGTGAGCTCGCCGGGCTCGCTGAGCTCGAGCTTCAGCGGGAAGCGCTGGAGAATCCTCACCCTGGGCGCACGCGTGTCCGAGACGATCGGAACCGCGATCCGCGCCGTTCCGATCGGGTCTGCGGCCTCGAGCACGGCGTCGTAGGAGCCGTCGAGGAGCCGCCCGACACGCTTGCTGCCGTCCCATTCGAGCCGCTGCGGGCCTGCGGGCAGCGGCCCGGTGAACGGGGTCGCGACCCACTTGCCGTCACGGAGCACGCGCAAACGTACCTCGGCCGGAGCGGCGAGCACGAACCTGAAGGCGACGCGGTCGGCGCGTCCGTCGCCGTTCGGCGAGAACGCAGGTCGAGCCGAGATGAAGCCTCCGAGCGTACGCGTGACCGCGACCTGGAGCGAGGCCGAGGCAATCCGGCCGCCGGTTCCCTTCGCCTCGAGCGAGATCGTGTAGATCCCGTCGGGAAGCTCGAGCGCGTCGAAGCGAACGGCGTGCTCGCCGGCGCGCCGAAAGGACCTCGGCAGCGTCTGCACCGTCTCGCCGGCTGCGTCTTGGACGCTGACGACGACGTTCGCCCCGTCGTTCAACGTATAGGTGATGCTCGACGCATCGGCTGCGCCGTCGTCGTTCGGGGAGATCGTCTCCGGATCGGCAGCGAGGCCCACGATCGCGAGCTCCGCGGCAGGGCCGGCGACAGTGCCTTCGAGCGACCCGGTGGCGGGGTTCGCGGCTCCTGCCTCGATCGAGTACGTGAGCGACCCGTTAGGCGGCCGCGAGGCATCCCAGGTCCAGTCGACATTCGCACCCTGGCCGGTCGTGCCGGCAATCGGGGTCCCGCTCGCGTCGAGCACGTCCACCGACCACGGGAGCGCCGACGAGAGCCGTGCCCGGAAGCGCACCTTGCCCGGCACCGTCCCGGTCACGAGCGGCGCGTAGAGCTTCGGCAGCCCTACCGCCTGTACGCTCCCGGCGAGCCCGTTCAGGAGGGAATAGAGCGCCGTTCCCGGGCAGTCCGTGAAACCGGTGTCGCGGTGCCCCGAGACCACGCGCAGGAAGACCGGAACACCCGAAGGAAAGCGCTGGTTCCCGTTCGAGATGAACGAGAGCGTCGAGAGCGGATCGATGTGAGCCGCGTCGAGACGCCAGGCGAGCAGACGCGCTAGCGAGTCGCGCGCCGCCTGCGCGACGGCGAGCGAGCCGTACTCGCCGAGCACCGCGACGCCGACCGAGCCGGTGTTGAACCCCTCCGCGTGCGCGCCGACGACGTTCTCGTCGATCCCACCCCCGCGGCCCTCGAAGACCTTGCCGAAGCGGTCGACGAGGAAGTTGTAGCCGATGTCGTTCCAGCCGTTTCCCTTCACGTGGTAGACCTGGATCGCCCGGACGATCGCCGCGGACTGCGCCGCGTCGTACCCATTCGCGCCCGCGGTGTGATGCACGATTGCGATCCTGAGCTCCGAGGCGAGAGCCGGCTTCGAGCGGACGATCGACTCGTCCGCCTTCCAGCCCGCGCGAGGCATGATCGCGGGGGCCCCAGCCCGTTGTAGCGTCCGGCTGGGAACGTACGACACCTCGCTCCGGACGAAGTGCGCGCGCAACCGGCTGACAACGCCGGCGCGTCGGTACTCGATCCGGTCGGACGGGCCGACCCACCAGGGATTGCCGAGCCGCCAGCCGCCGCTTCTCGCTCGCTCGCTCGTCCCGACATCCGGCCGGTCCTCCGCCTCGGGGGCGGCGTCCACCCACTCGCTCCAGCGACCGTCGAGCGAGCGCGTCCGGAACTCAACCGTTCCAGGCCCACGCCACTGGACGCCGACGAGGTCGAAACGGGAGGGCGCAGTGCTCGCGAGTACGCGCGCGGCGCCGACCGGAACGTCGCGCGTGACGATGGTCGCCTCGCCGGCCTGCGCGCGCGCGGGCAGGGCGAAGGCGAGGCCGAGCAGGAGCAGGGATCCAAGCTTCTTCACGGGTGCACCCAGGAGACTGGCGGTTGCTCCCTTCGCCGACAAGCGCCGCGACCCCTGCTTGACCGAATCCTTACAGGACTCCGTGTCGTCTAGAATCGGGCTGTCTTGCACGTTCCGCTCTCGCGCGGTCTGCTGCTCTCGCTGGTGGTGGCAGCCGCTGCGCTCCTGCTCTCCGCGCCGGCCGAGGCCGGAGGCGCCGCGCGTGTGCTGGTCGCGGAGTTCGAGAACGACGTCAACCCCGTCACCCAGGAGTACCTGCTCGACACGATCGAGCGCGGTGAGCGCGAGGGCTACGCGGCAGTCGTGATCGAGCTGGACACTCCCGGCGGCCTCGGCTCGTCGATGCGGGCGATCGTAAAGGGAATCCTCGCGGCGGAGGTGCCGGTCGTCGTCTACGTGGCGCCGGCCGGCTCGAGCGCCGACTCGGCCGGAGCCGTGATCGGAATGGCCGCCGACGTGCTCGCGATGGCCCCGCAGACGAACATCGGCTCCTCGACACCGATCTCGACGGGCGGCGAGGACTTCTCGAAGGATCTGCGTCGAAAGATCGTCAACGATGCTGCCGCCTATATCGGCGAGCTCGCACGCGAGAACGGCCGCAACGTCGCGGAGGCCCGCGAGATGGTGACGGAGGCATCCAATCTCGGCGCCCGCGAGGCGTTGCGGCTGAACGTGGTCGACGTGATCGCCGACGACTACGCCTCGCTCTTCCGCCAGATCGACGGCACCGAGCCGCCGACCAAGCCCGACCTGACGATCTCGACCGGGACGAGCACGACGATCGAGCGGATCGAGATGTCCACGTGGAAGCGGATCCTCGACCTCCTGATCGATCCGAACATCGTCGCCTTGATGCTCTCGATCGGCCTGATCGGAATCGTCGTCGAGCTCTGGAACCCCGGTCTCGTCTTCCCCGGCACGGTCGGCGCGATCTCGCTCGTCGTCGGGCTCTACGGGCTCCAGGTGCTGCCCGTCTCGGCCGCGGGCCTCCTCTTGATGATCCTGGCCGCTGCGTTCTTCGTCGCCGAGGCGTTCATCGTCTCGCACGGCGCGCTCTCGGTGGCGGGCGCGGTCACGTTCGTGATCGGCGCGCTCCTCCTCTTCGATCCGGCCGGCGAGGCCTACCAGGTGTCGATCCAGCTCGCGCTCGCGATCGCGCTGACGATGCTGGGCCTCTTCGGCTTCGGCCTGACGAAAGCGGCAACCGCGCGCGCCGCGCCCGTGGCGGTCGGGACGCACCGGCTCGTCGGCGAGCCCGCACAGGTGCGTGCCGAGAGCCTCGTCTTCGTGGACGGGGAGCTCTGGCGCGCGCGCAGCGCCGACGGCTCCCCGCTGCGCCCTGGCACGCGCGTCCGCGTAGAGTCGGTGCAGCAAGAGGAGCTCCAGCTCGTCGTCGCCAGCCCGGATCCCGCGCCCGAAAGGACTTAGATGATCACCCTGATCGCGCTCGCCGCCGTCGTCTTCATCCTCTTGCTGTTCCTCTTCGCGGCGGTGAAGGTCGCCCGGGAGTACGAGCGCGGCGTCGTCTTCCGGCTCGGCCGCCTACTCCCGGAGCCGAAGGGTCCCGGTCTCTTCCTCCTGATCCCGGTGATCGACCGGATGATCAAGGTCGACCTGCGCACGATCACGCTGAACGTGCCCCCGCAGGAGGTGATCACGCGCGACAACGTGCCCGTGCGCGTCAACGCCGTCGCCTACTTCCGGATCGTCGAGCCCAAGAACGCGATCGTCCAGGTCGAGAACTTCATGGTCGCGACCTCCCAGATCGCCCAGACCACGCTCCGCTCGGTGCTCGGCCAGCACATGCTCGACGAGCTCCTCTCCGAGCGCGACAAGATCAACACGATCCTGCAGACGATCATCGACGAGGCGACCTCGCCCTGGGGCGTCAAGGTCTCGATCGTCGAGGTCAAGGACGTCGAGATCCCTGCCGGGATGCAGCGCGCGATGGCGCGTCAGGCCGAGGCCGAGCGGGAGCGGCGGGCGAAGATCATCGCCGCCGAGGGCGAGTTCCAGGCCTCGCAAAAGCTGTCCGAGGCCGCCGACGTGATGGCGAAATCGCCGATGGCGCTGCAGCTTCGCTACCTGCAGACGCTGCTCGAGATCGGCGCCACGAACTCCTCCACGATCGTCTTCCCCGCCCCGATCGACATGCTGACGGCCTTCATGCCGAAGCCGACGAGCGGCGACACCAGTTAGCACCTGAGCGTCAGAGGCATCGTGTGGAGCCCCTGATCAAACCGCCCCGGGTTCGAGCCGGAGACACCGTTGCCGTCGTTTCGCCGTCGTTCGGCGCGGTTGGGCGTTGGCCGCATCGCGTCGAACGAGCGACGTCCTACCTGGAGTCGCTCGGCCTGAACGTTCGCCTCATGCCGAATGCCGGGCGCAGCGAGAGTTGGGTTTCGGCGCCGCCCGCAGCTCGAGTCGACGATCTCCACGAGGCCTTCCTGGACGACGAGGTCACGATCGTCCTCGCCGGAATTGGAGGCAACCACTCGAATCAGCTCCTGCCTCTGCTCGACTATGACCTTCTGCGGACGCATCCAACGGTGTTCCAGGGATTCTCGGATATCACCGTGCTCCACTGGGCGATGGCGAAGCACGCGGGCATCTCGACGTTCTACGGACCGGCATTGATCCCCGAGCTCGGCGAATTTCCGGAAGTCCTTCCGTACACGGATCGCTGCCTGCGCGCAGCATGGTTCGATGACGGACCGATCAGCTACGAGCCCTCCGATGTGTGGACGGACGAGCTGCTCGACTGGGATGCGAAGACCGATCTGACGCGGCCGCGTACGCTCCATGAGAGCGATGGGTGGGTCGCGGTCCGCGACGGCGTGGCGTCTGGCCCGATTCTCGGTGGCTGTCTCGAAACGATCTGCTGGCACTTGAAGGGCTCAGCGAGCTGGATCGATCCAACCGGCGTCGTCTTCTTTCTCGAGACGTCCGAGGAAGCACCCTCGCCGGCGGACGTCGATGGCTATCTGACCGATCTCGAACAACTCGGCGTGTTCGATAGCGCCGCCGCACTTCTCTTCGCACGCCCCTATGGATACAACCGCGGTGACGCGGACGCACTGTGGAACGTCGTTGCCCAGCGCACAGAAGCATCGGGTATTCCCGTCCTTTGCAACGTCGAAGCCGGACACACCGATCCGATGATGACGCTGCCGCTCGGCTCTCACGCAGAACTAGACGCGGGGCAGAAGAGCTTCCGCCTCCTCGAGGCCCCGACGGCCGACCATAGGTAGCTCGTCGTCGCGCGAGACATCCGCCGCTGCCTCCGACGAACGGCGGCGCTAGCTGACGAGCTGCCTGTTGGTCTCGCGGAAGCGACGTGCGGCGTCGATCGCGGCGCCGAGGTTCAGGCCCTTGTCCTTCGCCTGCTTGATCAGCATCACCGTCTCGAGCGCCTCGATGTCGTAGATCCGCTGCTTCTTGCCCTTGGTCGGGATCTGGGCCTTGTTCGTCCAGTAGTCGAGCTGCATCTTCGAGATCCCGGCGATCTGGCAGACCTGGCCCAGGTAGAGCTCGATCTTCTCCAGGTGATCGGAGAGATTTATCGGTTCAAGCAAGTCGAGCTGATTGCTGTAAGACATATCGAACCCTTTATCGGCAGAGACGGCGACCCCTCAAGAAGGAGATATACACCGTTCGCCGCGGGATTGAAAGGAGGCCCGGTCTGCGCGCAGTCCCGGCTCAGGCGTCGTCGTTCGGCTCCGACGAGGGCGCGTAGCCGTCCTCGTCGAACTGCGGCTCGGCCGCCGGCTCGATTCCCGCCTCGAGTGCGACGCCGGCAGAGGCCTCGATCGAGGCTTCCGAGGAGGCATCGCTCTCGACGACCGGCGCCAGGCTGGAGACGACCTCGTCGCCGCGCAACCGCATCACGATCACGCCCTGGGTGGCGCGGCCGAGCCGCTTGATGTCCTCGACGGCCATCCGGATCATCGTGCCGCCCGTCGAGATCAGCATCACCGCATAGCCGTCGCGAACGACGCGGGCGCCGACGAGCCGGCCGCGAGCCTCGGTGAGCTGCACCGTCTTGACGCCGAGGCCGCCGCGACCGGTCTGGCGGTACTCGCGGATCGGGGTGCGCTTGCCGTAGCCGTTCTCCGTCACGACAAGCAGGTCGGCCTCGTCGGTCGCGTTGTTGATCTCGATCACCTCGTCGCCGGGCCGCAGGCTCATCCCGCGCACGCCCTCGGTGGAGCGGCCCGTGGCTCGCACGGCGCCCTCGTGGAACCGCACAGCCTGGCCCTTGCGCGAGACCATCAGGATGTCGTTGTCGCCCGTGCTGTGGCGGACGCCGATCAGCTCGTCGTCCTCGCGGAGCTTGATCGCGATGATCCCGTCGGCCTTCAGCGGCGTGTTGTACTCGAGGAACTCCGTCTTCTTGACGATTCCCTTGCGCGTCCCGAAGACGAGATGCTTGGCGTCCTTGAAGTCGCGCGTCTGGATCACGGCGCGGATCTGCTCGTCCTGGCGGAACGGGAGCAGGTTCACGATCGCGCGACCCCGCGACTGGCGCGAGCCGAGCGGGAGCTCGTGCACCTTCAGCCGGTAGACCTTGCCGACGGAGGTGAAGAAGAGGACGTAGTCGTGGGTGGAAGCTACGAAGAGATGCTCGATGTAGTCCTCGTCCTTCAGCTCCATGCCCATGACGCCCACACCGCCGCGGCGCTGCTCGCGATAGGTCGAGACCGGCAGCCGCTTGATGTAGCCGGACTGCGTGATCGCGATCACCATGTCCTCCTCGGCGATCATGTCCTCGAGCGAGAACTCCCCCTCGGCAGCGATGATCTCCGTGCGCCGATCGTCCGACTTGCCGTAGATCGTCTTCAGCTCGAGCAGCTCCTCGCGAATCAGCGCGTCGACGCGGGCCGGGTCGCCGAGGATCGCGCGTAGCTCGGCGATCTTCTCCTGGAGGTCGTCGAACTCGTCTTCGACGCGCTTGCGCTCGAGACCGGTGAGGGCGCGCAGGCGCAGGTCGAGGATCGCGGTCGCCTGGATCTCGGAGAGCGCGAAGGCAGACTGGAGCTCCTCGCGGGCGCCGTCGGTGTCGTCGGCGCCGCGGATGATCCGGATCACCTGGTCGAGGTTGTCGAGCGCGATCAGGTAGCCCTGGAGGACGTGCGCGCGATCCTCGGCCTTGCGGAGCTCGAACTTGGAGCGGCGCGTGATGATCTCGCGCTGGTAGTCCAGGTAGTGCGTCACGAGCTCGAGCAGCGAGAGCGTACGCGGCACGTTGTCGACGAGCGCGACGGCGTTGTAGCCGAAGGTCGCCTGGAGCGAGGTGTGCTTGTAGAGCTTGTTCAGGACGACCTGCGGAATCGCGTCGCGCTTCAGCTCGATCTGAATCCGCATCCCGGTGCGATCGGAGTGGTCGGCGAGATCCGAGATCTCCGTGATCACCTTCTCGCCGACGAGATCGGCCATCTTCTTGATCACGCCGGAGTCTCCGCCCTTCTTGACGCCGTACGGCAGCTCGGTGACGACGATCGCGCTCTTGCCGCCGCGGAGCTCCTCGACGTGGGCGCGGGCACGCATCACGATCCGACCGCGGCCGGTGCGGTAGGCATCGCGGATTCCGCTGCGACCGACCACGATCCCCCCGGTCGGGAAATCCGGCCCCTTGACGTGCTTGATCAGGTCCTCGACGTTCGCGTCCGGCTTGTCGAGAAGCTGCACGATCGCGTCGATGATCTCGCCGAGCCGGTGCGGGGGCATGTTCGTCGCCATCCCGACGGCGATTCCGGCCGAGCCGTTCACGAGCAGGTTCGGGAACCGTGAGGGAAGGACGTCCGGGACGCGCCGCGACTCGTCGTAGTTGGGGACGAAGTCGACGGTGTCGGCGTCGATGTCGCGCAGCATCTCGGTCGCGATCCTCGCGAGCCGCGCTTCGGTGTTGTGGCTGACGAAGCCGTTGCTCAGGAAGCTGTGATCGTCGGAATCGACCCGAAGCGAGTAGACGGGCTGCCGCTCGCCCACGGTGACGGATGCGACCTCTGCGTAGTAGTAGTCGCCGGTCACGAGCGGGCCGATGACCGCCTTCACCTCGTCGGACGCAATCCGCTCGAGGATTGCGGTACCGCCCTGCTCCCAGCGCTCCATCCGGTCGACGTTGTGCCGCCGCAGCCAGTCCTTGTCGACCCAGCGCGAGCCGCAGTCCTCGCGGATGTAGTCGGCGACGAAGGGCACGTGATCGTGGCTCAGCGCGCTGCTCGACTCCGGAATCGCCGCGAGCTCGCGATCGAGCTTCGCCTGCTTCGCGCCGAGAAAGCCGACGTTTCGCGCGAAGAGGCGCGCGTCGCGGCGATTGCCGATGTAGACCTTCGTCTCGCCCTTGGCGTAGCGGCAGAGGCGGGAGACGATCCCGAACTCGAGCAACAGCAGCTGGACGTCCTTGGCCAGTTGTGCGCTGTAGGTCGAGTACGAGATCTGGATCGTCTTACGCGGGAGGAGCGAAGACGAGCCGTCGCCGGTGAAGAGCGCTTGCAGGAAGACGCGCTTGAACCCTTGCCCACCACACCACACGCGTTCGGGAACACGCTTCTTGCGAGCTCCCGCGATGCCGAGCTCGACAAGCGGGCTCCCCCTCAAAGAGGCGATATCTGAGACGCAAAGCCGATGCAAGAGCGTGCCGCTCGCGTTCTTGACAGACGTAACGCTACATCGACCGATTACCGCCCTGTATGCCGCAGCGATGACGTCGAAGAAGTCCTGGTCGTTGTTGTCGAATCCTGCCTTTCGGGTGCCGATCCACCCTTCCGAGATGAAGCCGCCGAAAAGCAAAGCGAGATCCCGTTCGTCGTGCGATAACTCGACCTCAACGTTCTGCGACACGCGTGAGATGAGAACTCGCTCGCCGGCGTCGATCTCGTCGAGAAGCTTCCAGAGCGGCATCGGGACGCCGGCAACCTCGGTGAGGCAGAGCACGGGATGGTTCGTCGTGCCCGTGAGCTCGTAGCCCTCGCGCGTCGTCAGGGTCAGCGTGTCGTGCTCGCCCGAGTGGAAGAGCATCGACGCGCGCACAGGCCGCCCCAGCCGATCAAGAACCTCGATCGCTAGCGGACTCTCTGACTCAGGCTCCGCCAGCGGGACAAGATCCCTAATCTGCTGTGTTCCTTCAACGGTACGAATCCTTGTATCTTTTGCTACACAGTAGCGCATGGCCGCTGGCGGATCGTCATCGATCGAGCCGAAGTTGCCCTGGCCGTCCACGAGCGGATAGCGAAGGCTGAAGGGCTGCGCCATCCGGACGAGCGTGTCGTAGATCGAAGCGTCGCCGTGCGGGTGGTACTTGCCCATCACGTCGCCGACCGTGGCCGCCGACTTCTTGTAGGGCCGGTTCGGCTGCAGGCCCGCCTCGTGCATTCCGAAGAGAACGCGCCGGTGCACCGGCTTCAGCCCGTCGCGGACGTCGGGCAGGGCGCGCCCGACGATCACGCTCATCGCGTAGTCGAGATAGCTCGAACGCATCTCCTGCTCGAGCTCGCGCGGCTCGATTCGCCCGCCGCTACCGAGACCTCCGGGAACCAAATCAGACACGCCGTTCTCCCTGCGGGAGAACGGCTAGGAAGACATCGGTGTGGCTCTTGATCCTCAACGCCTGGCCACGAAACCCGCACCAGATGGCCGGAGGCCGGCTTTGCCGGCCGGGAGGCCCACCAAGCTCCGAGTCGGAGCGAAGAAGGAGAGGGCCCGCGGGGAAACCATGGGTTCCTCCGCGCCTAGACATCGAGGAATCGGACGTCCCGGGCGTTCTCCTCGATGAAGGCGCGGCGGGGCTCGACCTGATCGCCCATCAGGGTGGAGAAGAGCCGGTCCGCAGCCGAGGCGTCCTCGACGTCGACCCTGATCAACAACCGCTTCTGCGGGTCCATGGTCGTCTCCCAGAGCTGCTCCTCGTTCATCTCGCCGAGCCCCTTGAAGCGGGAGAGCTGGAGCCCCTCCTTCGCCAGCTCGAGCGCCTCACTTCGCAGCGCCGCGAACGTCTCCGCCGAGCGCCGCTTCTTGCCGGCTGCAAGTGTGTACGGCGGAGTCCCGACCACATCGACGAGCTTCGCGTAGGCCCGACGCAGGTGCGCGTAGATCGGCGAGGCGACGAGCTCGGCGGGAACCGTCACGTGGGTCGCAGTGCTCGTCTCGGTCTCGACGACCTTGACCTCGATCGAGCCCTCGGCCCGCCCGCGGATCGAGAGCGCATAGCCGTTGTCGACCGACGCCAGCACCGCATCGTCGAGCGCGCCCAGCGAGCCGAACTCGCTCGCGACGAGCCGGTGGGTGACCATGAAGTCGGCGGCCGGAGCTCCGTAGTCGGCACGCAGCCGGCCGAGCCAGCCCTCGAACTCGGCGAGCGAGCGCACGAAGCGGCCCCAGCGCGCCTCGGTCAGCTTCAGCGGCTCGCCTCCGGACGAGGCGACGTCCAGCTCCCCAACGCGCTCGCGCACGAGCAGCTCCTCGAGCTGGGCGTCCTTCTCGAAGTAGAACTCCCGACTCCCGAGCTTCACCTTGTAGAGCGGCGGGACCGCGATGTAGACGTGCCCGCGCTCGATCAGCTCCGGCATCTGGCGGTAGAGGAAGGTGAGGATCAGCGTCCTGATATGGGAGCCGTCGACGTCGGCGTCGGTCATCACGATCACCTTGTGGTAACGGAGCCTCGCGATGTCGAACTCGTCGCCGAGCGAGGTGCCGATCGCGGTGATCATCGCCTGGATCTCGTTGTTCGAAAGCACCTTGTTGATCCGGTTCTTCTCGGAATTGATGATCTTCCCGCGCAGCGGCAGGATCGCCTGGTAGGTGCGGTCGCGGCCCATCTTCGCCGAGCCGCCGGCGGAATCCCCCTCGACGATGAAGAGCTCCGCCGCCTCGGGGTCCTTGATCGAGCAGTCGGCGAGCTTGCCGGGGAGCGACATGCTCTCGAGCGCGCTCTTGCGGCGCGTCAGCTCGCGGGCCTTGCGAGCAGCCTGGCGGGCCCGCTGGGCCGAGATCGCCTTCGTGACCATCTGGCGGGCGTCCTGGGGGTTCTCCTCGAGGAACTCGGCGAGCCGCTGGTTCACGACCTGCTTGACGAGGCTCTCGATCGGCGGGTTGCCGAGCTTCGTCTTCGTCTGGCCCTCGAATTGCGGGTTCCGGAGCTTCACCGAGATCACGGCGGCGAGCCCCTCGCGGACATCCTCGCCCTCGAGGTTGTCCTCCTTCTCCCTGAGCAGGCCCTTCTCGCGCGCATACCGGTTGAGCGTCCCGGTGAGCGCCGCGCGGAAGCCGGAGAGATGGGTGCCGCCCTCGTGCGTGTTGATGTTGTTCGCGAACGAGAACACAGACTCGACGTAGGAGGTGTTCCACTGCATCGCGACCTCGAGCGCGCCGTCGTCGTTCTCGCCCTCGAAGTAGACGATGTGCTTGTGGACGGGCTCCTTCGCCTCATTGACGTAGGCGACGAAGTCCCTGATCCCGCCTTCGGCGTAGAACTCGTGTCGGTCCTCGCCTTCGCGCTCGTCCACGAGCGCGATCCGCAGGCCCTTCGTCAGGAAAGCGGTCTCGCGGAGCCGCTGGACGAGCGTCTGCGTCGAGAGATCGAGCTCCTCGAAGACCTCGGCGTCCGGGAGGAAGGAGATCGTCGTGCCGGTGTCGTCGGCCTCGCCGACCAGCTCGACGTCCGTTCGGGGAATCCCGCGCGAGAACTCCTGGCGATACAGCTTCCCGTCCCGGCGGACCTCGGCGACGAGTCGTTCCGAAAGCGCGTTGACCACCGAGACGCCGACGCCGTGGAGACCCCCGGAAACCTTGTAGCCGTCGCCGCCGAACTTGCCGCCGGCGTGCAGCTTCGTCAAGACGACCGTGAGCGCGGACTCGCCCGTGTCGGCCATCGCGTCGACCGGGATCCCCGAGCCCCAGTCCCTCACGGTGACGGAGTTGTCCGGATGGAGGATCACCTCGATCCGGTCGTTGCGGCCCGCGAGCGCCTCGTCGACCGAGTTGTCGACCACCTCGTAGACGAGATGATGAAGGCCGCGGGGACCCGTGGAGCCGATGTACATCCCGGGGCGGAGCCGGACCGGCTCGAGGCCCTCCAGAACGGTGATGTCCTTTGCGGTGTAGTCGGTTTCAGTCATGAAAAAAGCCCTGCAAATAGCCATCTTGCGGGCAAGAACGAGTATATCAGAAAGCGCGGTCGGAGCGGGCTCTCGCGAGGCTCGCCGCAGCGGCTCTCGCAACGAGCTCGCGGAGCTCCTCGTCCTCGATCGAAGCGGCGAGCTCGGCGCCCTGCTCCGCGTCCTCCGGCAGGATCTGCGGCGGGCTCGAGCTGCTCCCTCCGCCCGGATCGGCTGCGGGGGCCGGAACCGATCCCGGCACGAACTTGAGGGCGGCCGGGGCCTCCTCGCCGAGCTCCGCGACCAGACGCTCGAGGATCGAGGCGGACAGCATCCCGAGCTGGAAGGCCCACACCGAGTCGGTCGCATGGACGACGAGCGCGCCCTCACGCGTGAGTCGGGCAGGCCACGCGCGCCGGGCATTCTCGGCCCCGACAACGGCGGGCCAGGCACGCACGATCGCGACCATCTCGCCGCCCCGCGCCGAATCGGACGGACCGAAGCGGCGGAGCTCGCGTCGAAACTGGCCCTCGAGACGATCCATCAGGCCTCGCTCACTGCGCCGGGCTTCACCTCGAGCAGCTGCGCGGGCTCGAGAGGGAGGGCGTCGGCGCCGGTTGCCGTGACGATCGTCTGGCCGACGACGCCGATGCGTTCCGCGAGAGCACGCCTGCGCGTCGCGTCGAGCTCGGAGAGGACGTCGTCGAGCAGGAGGAGCGGAGGCACACCGCGGAGCTCGGTCAGCACCTCCGCCTCCGCCAGCAGGAGCGAGAGGACGGCGAGCCGCTGCTCGCCCTGCGAGCCGAAGCTGCGGAGCTCGCGTGCTCCGGAGCTCACGGTGACATCGTCCAGGTGGGGCCCGGCTCCGGTGGTTCCCCGTTCGAGATCGCGATCCAGACGGGCGTCGAGCTCCTCCACCGTGGGCGGCGCGCCGGTGTAGTCGAGCGCCGCCTCGGTGAGGCCGAGCTCGTCCGCCCGCTCGGCGAAGGCGGGCGCGAGCAATCCGAGCGCCTCCTGCCGCGCAACGACGAGCGAAGCGCCGAGAGATGCAACCTGGCGGGTCCATGGCTCGATCGCGGTCCTGTTCCCTAACCCTCCGGCGGCGCGCCGGAGGGCAGCGTTGCGCTGGCCGACAGCGGCCGCGTAGTCGGTCGGAAGCATTCCTCGCGCCGGGAGCAGACGGGCGAGCGAGCGATCGAAGTAGGCGCGGCGGGCGGCCGGTCCGCCCTTGACGACCGCGAGCCGGTCAGGGGTGAAGACGAGCGTGGCGACCTCGCCGCGGAGCTGCTCGACCGAGCGGAGCGACGCACCGTTCAGCTTCGCACGCTTGCCTTGCTGCGCCTGCACCGTCAGCTCGAGCAGCACCGGCCGTCCTGCTCGCTCGCCGCCGAGCGCGACCCTCGCCCCTTCGCAGCCGAGCCGGACGAGCTGCGCGTCGGCCCTCGTTCGCGGCGAGAATCCTTGCGTGCCGACGTGCAACGCCTCGAGCAGATTCGTCTTGCCGGCTCCGTTCGCGCCTGTGACGAGCACGAGCCCAGGCTCCAGCTCGAGCTCGAGCCGGGGGTAGGAGCGGAAGTCGCGCAGCGAGACCGTGGAGACGATCAGTGCTGCGCGGTCGGGTCGGCGGCCGACCGGTCGATCTCAGCCCGCCAGCCGGATCGGCATGATCAGATAGGTGAAATCGCCGGTCGGGTCGACGAGGATCGCCGGCCTGAGTGGGTTGATCAGCTTCACCTGGACGTCGTCGCCCACGATCGAGTCGACGCCGTCGCGCAGGAAGTCGGCGTTGAATCCGATCACGAACTCCTCGCCCGTGTAGCTCACCGGCAGCGACTCCTTCGCCTCGCCGACGTCCTGGGTCTGGGCGGAGACGGTCAGCTCGCCCTCGGCGAAGCGGAGTCGTAGCGGCGAGTTCCGCTGCGCCATGACCGAGACGCGACGGACGACGTCGGCGAGCTCGACCCGGGCGATCGCGAGCTCGACCTCGAACGTCTCGGGCAGGAGCTGGCGGTAGTTCGGGAACTGGCCGTCGATCCGGCGGGTCGTTAGCCAGGCATCGCCTGTTCCGAAGACGACGTGGTTCTCGTGGACGCCGAGCTCGACGGTGTCGCTGCCCGCCCCTGCTGTCGGACTCAGGCGCGAGAGCTCCTGCAACGCGCGTGCGGGGATGATCGCCTCGAGCTCGGGGGCGGTTGCGTCGAGCTCGGTCTCCTTGACGGAGAGCCGGTAGGAATCGGTCGCCACCATCACGAGCTTGCCGGCCTCGAACCGGACGAGGATGCCCGTGAGGACCGGCCGTGACTCGTCGCGAGAGGCCGAGCGGGCGACCCGGGAGATCGTCTCGAGGAGAGCCACGCGGCCAATTGCGTGCAGCTGCGCATCGACGGGTGGGAGCCGCGGGAAGTCCTCGGCCGAGTAGGTGTTCAGCCGGTAGCCGGCTGTGCCGCACACGACATGGGCGATTCCTTCGTCCGGTCGGTATTCGATCGTCACCTCGCTGGCGGGAAGGAGCCGGGCGAGATCGACGAGCAGCCTCCCGGGAACGACGACGGCTCCGTCGCCTTCGACCTGTGCGGCAAGCGTCGTCCGGAGCGAGAGCTCCATGTCTGTGGCGGCGAGCGACAGCACGCCGGACTCTGCCGAGAGGAGGATTCCGGAGAGCACCTGGACCGTGCCGCGGCTCGAGACGGCGCGCGAGACCACGCCGAGCTTGGCGACCAGCTCGTCTCGTGCGACTGTGATCTTCATCCCCGGACTGTCCTCCACGCCTGCGGCGATCCCACCTTCGTCGAGCTCGCGCTCGATCTCGGCCGTCGTCTCTCTATCCATCATTGTTCTCTAGATCCTCTCGTAGTAGCCATAGGGAGTGTGGATGACGGGGAAGACGGCGTCGCTCGGCTTGTCAGCGCGGTTGGAGCCGTGGGTCCACGCGGTGGAGAACGGCAACGCCTCCACAGGCTCGCAACGCTTTCGGAAGGTTTCCACAGAAATCACCCGGCTTGCTTGATCCGTGCGGTCAGTTCCTGCACCAGGTTGTACACAGAGCGATCCTCTCGGATCATGCCCTCGATCTTCGCGTTCGCGTGCATCACGGTCGTGTGGTCACGACCGCCGAACTCCTTGCCGATCCTCGGGAGCGAGGAGTCGGTGAGCGCGCGCGAGAGGTACATCGCCACCTGACGTGGATAGGCGATCGCCTGGGAGCGCTTCGCGCTGCAGAGCTCGCCGATCGTCATCCCGAAGCGCTCGGAGACCGTCTCCTGGATCCGGCGGATCGAGATCTCCACGGCTTGACCTTGGGGGAAGACATCCTTGAGCACGTCCTCGGCAAGCTCGACCGTCATCGGCCGGCCGGTGAGCGACGAGAACGCGAGCACGCGTGTCAGCGCTCCTTCGAGCTCACGGATATTCGTCGTCACGCGTTCGGCGACATACGTCAGCACGTCCTGGTCTGGAACGTGGATCCCGTCGGTCTTCACCTTCTTGCGCAGGATCGCGATCCGGGTCTCGAGATCGGGCGGCTGGATGTCGGTGATCAGCCCCCACTCGAAGCGGGAGCGCAGCCGCTCCTCGAGGGTTGCGATCTCCTTGGGCGGCCGGTCGGAGGAGAGCACGATCTGCTTGCCGGCCTCGTAGAGCGTGTTGAAGGTGTGGAAGAACTCCTCCTGCATTCGGTCCTTGCCCTCGAGGAACTGCACGTCGTCGACGAGCAGGACGTCATAGGTTCGGTAGCGCTGCTTGAAGCCCTCGATTCGCTTGTCGCGCAGCGAGTTGATGAAGTCGTTCATGAACGTCTCACTCGTGACGTAGCGCGCTGTCAGGCCGTTCCCGTGCTCGCCGACGTACTGGCCGACTGCCTGGAGCAGGTGGGTCTTGCCGAGCCCGGTCGACCCGTAGATGAAGAGCGGGTTGTAGGCCTGCGCGGGGGTCTCGGCCACTGCGAGCGCGGCGGCATGGGCGAAGCGGTTCGACGAGCCGATCACGAAGAGGTCGAACGTGTACTTCGGGGTCATCCCGCCGGAGGCGGGCTGTTCCAGCGCGACGCGTGGAGGCGTCACGGCCGAGACGCCTCCGTCGTCGCCCTTGCGCGGTCCGAGGTTGCGGACGGTCAGTCGAACGGCACGCTCGTGGCCGGTCGCATCCTTGACCGCCGCCCGGATCAGGCTGAGGAAGTGTCCCTCGATCCATTCCCGGGTGAAATCGTTCGGAACGGCAAGCGTGAACGCGTCGTCGGAGAGATCCTCGCCGGCGGCCTCGCCGAACCAGGTGCCGAATGTCGCTTCGTTGAGCGCCCCTCTGAGCCGACCCGAGACCTCGTCCCACAGGCTGTCCGCAGTCAGCTCGATCTGGTGCTCCACGCCGACGCCTCGACTCCTCTCACAGCTCGTAGGGAGGGGCGAGCATAGCAGCGTCCTTGGACGAGCTCAATCTCGCTCTGCCCTGTACAGAAAAGCTTCTGAGCAGCGATTTCCGTATGACGCGGCGTTTCTCCACAGCTGTGCAAAAGCTGTGGGAGAAACTCGGCCGCGGTGCTGGTTTGCGGCCCTTTCCACTCGCGCCGGAGGCTGTGGATAACGAGTCGGCGCAAGCCTCGTCTATACTTTTTCGTCCGCCAGCTCGGCGGCTTTTTTCCGACGGGAAGCGAAACCAACGTGAAACGCACCTACCAGCCCAACGTCCGCCGACGCAAGCGCAAGCACGGCTTCCGGGCCCGCATGGCAACGAAAGCGGGACAGGCGATCCTGAAGCGTCGCAGGGCGAAGGGCCGCAAGAGCCTTTCAGCCTGAGCCGACCCGCCGAACGCTACTTTTCCGAACGCCATCAGCAGAGACACGACGCAGCGCAGGAATCGCCTTTCCCGCTCACGGGACTTCGACGCCGTCTACCGGCAGGGTCGCTCGACGACGACTCGCTATCTCGTCCTGCACTGGTTCCCGCGCGCCCCGGACGACTCCGAGGTCGAGCCGCGTCTCGGTCTGGCAGTCCCGAAGTCGGTGGGCAACGCCGTCGTCCGCAACCGCGTCAAGCGGCAACTGCGGGCGACCTGGTCCGAGCTCGCGGCGAAGGCAAGGCCGAGCCACGACTACGTGCTCGTCGCCCGGCCTGGGCTGGCCGAGCCGGCGGACACCCGCGGACACGCATGGCTCGTCGAGCGCGTGACCGAGATCTTGGACAAGGCCGGGCTCGAGAAGGCCGGCGCGTGAAGCTCCTTGGGATCGCGCTCGTCCAGGCCTGGCGTCACACCTTCGGACGGCTGACGCCCGAGGGCACCTGCAAGTACTACCCGAGCTGCTCGCAGTATGCGCTCGATGCCCTCGAGAAGCACGGTCTCGTGAAGGGGGCGGCGAAGACCGGCTGGCGCCTGCTCCGCTGCAACCCGTGGAGCCACGGCGGCGTGGACTTCGCATGATCCTCGCCGGCGTCCTCACTCCGCTCGAGGACCTGCTCACCTGGGCGCTCACGAACCTGCATGACACGGTGGGCCTCCCCTGGGCCTGGTCGATCGTGGCTCTCGTCGTGATCGTGCGGATGCTGCTCGTGCCGCTCACCGTCCGCCAGATCCACTCGATGCAGAACCTGCAGGCGCACGCCCCGGAGATGAAGGCGCTGCAGACGAAGTACAAGCACGACCGCCAGAAGATGAACCAGGAGCTGATGGCGTTCTACAAGGAGAACCAGATCAATCCGGCTGCCTCCTGCCTACCGATCGTCGCGCAGATCCCGGTTTTCATCGGCCTCTTCTTCGTGCTCCGCGGCTTCGAGAACGAGATCTTCCCGGCCTACCGCGCGATGGGGGAGGGCACGGGCGACCTCGAGTGGCTCAACCTCGTCCACATCATCGACAATACGAAAGTCGGCTGGGGGCCGCTGCTCGTCGTCATGTACGCGATCAGCCAGCTGACTTCGTCGTATCTGATGTCGGCGACGATGCAGCCGGCCCAGCGTGCGCTGATGCTGATCCTGCCGATCGCGTTCATCCCCTTCGTGCTCAACTTCCCGGCCGGCCTGATGCTCTACTGGCTGACCACGAACCTGTGGACGACCGGGCAGGGTCTGATTACGCGCAAGCTGACCCCGAAGAAGGAACCGCCGCCGAAGAAGAGCTCGAGGACGCCGCCGAAGAGCGAGGTCGCTGCGCGGGTCGAGAAGCCGGCCCAGGCGAAGGCGACGCAGACCGCCCCGCCCCGCGTCAAGAAGGTCAAGCGCAAGAAGGGCGGCGCTCGCCGGTGACGGAGGTCTCGGTCGAGGCGACCGGGGAGACGGTCGGCGAGGCAAAATGGTCGGCGCTGCGGGATCTCGAGCGCAAGCGGCCGGGTCTCGACAAGGCGGCGGTGCGCTTCCAGGTCGTGAGCGAGGGCGAGCGCGGACTGCTCGGCGTCGGCTTCGAGCCGGCTCGAGTGGTGGCGAGCGTCGAGGATGACGGACTCACGGGGGAAGCTGCGCGCTCGTCGGAGCCCGTCGGGGGTGAAAGCGAGGATGGGGCCCGGCTGCGCGAGCTCGTCGACCGGATCACGCGCGAGGTCGGCGCCCGGTGCCGGGTCGCGATCGACGAGTCCGACGAGGAACTGCGCGCGACCTGCGACGGCCCCGACCTCGGGATGCTGATCGGCAAGCACGGCCAGACGATCGACGCGATTCAGTATCTCGCGGGCGCCGTTCTCTACCGGGGCCGGTTCGAGGAGCGCAAGCGCGTCATCGTAGATGCGGCTGGGTATCGAGCTCGCCGCCAGACTGCGCTCGAAGCGCTCGCCCTCCGGCTCGCCGAGCAAGCCTCCGCGACGGGGCAGAGGGTCGAGCTCGAGCCGATGACGGCGGTCGAGCGCAAGATCGTGCACGAGCGGCTGAAGGAGGATCCGGAGATCGAGACGCTGAGCGAGGGAACGGAGCCGAACCGCTACGTGGTCATCGTTCCGCGCAACGTCGCTGTCTGACGTTCTCGAGCGCTGGCTGGCCGCGGTCGTGGCGACGCCAGGGCTGACGGCGCTGAAGGATCCCGTGGAGGCGAGGCGGGTGTTGCTCGACGACGCGCAGGCCGGGCTCGAGCTGGTGCGCCGGTTTGATGGGTCGATCGTGGACGTCGGCTCCGGCGGCGGCACGCCCGGAATCCCACTTGCCGCCTCGCTCCCGGATCGCCGGGTGACGCTGCTCGAGGCTGAGCGCCGCAAGTCCGAGTTCCTGGAGCGGTGGACGGCTGACCTCCCGAACCTGAGCGTGGTCTGGGGCCGCGCCGAATCCCAAGTAACAGACCGTTACGAGGTCGCCGTGGCCAAGGCGCTCGCTCACCCCCCGGTCGCGGCCGAATGGTGCTTGCCGCTCGTGCAGGAGGGCGGAGTCGTGATCCTCTGGGTCGGCCCGAGCGCCGAGCCCGAGCGGGTAGCCTGCGTGGCGGAGAAGGTGGGCGGCGAGCTCATCGAGAGTCCGCCCGGTTTCCTCGTCCTGCGTAAGACCGGTCCGACGCCGCCGGGCTTCCCGCGCCGGCCCGGAATCGCGAGGAAGCATCCGCTCGCCTAGCTAGCCGGATCTCGCACCTTGCGACTCTAGCCGCCCCTCTCTCTAGGCTTGAGGTGTGTCCGGAACGATCTACGCGCTCGCGAACCAGAAGGGCGGCGTCGGCAAGACGACGACCGCCGTCAACCTCGCTGCCTGTCTCGCCGAGGCGGGAGAGCAGGCGCTGCTCGTCGACCTCGACCCGCAGGCGAACGCGACCTCCGGGCTGGGTTACTCGAATGGGGGCGAGAAGGCGAACGGGAGCTCGAGCTACGACCTCCTCGACGGCGCCTCCGTCGCCGAGGTCGCTCGCCCGACACGCTTCGCCAACCTCCAGCTCGTGCCGGCGAAGCCGGAGCTCGCCGGCGCTGCCGTCGAGCTCGGTCGCCATGCCGACGGCGAGCGCTACCTCCAGGCCTCGCTCGCCGGGGCGCGAGATCGCTATCGCTTCGTCTTCCTCGACTGTCCACCCTCGTTCGGGCCCCTGACCGTGAACGCCCTCGCGGCCGCCGACCGCGTGCTCGTCCCCGTGCAGGCCGAGTACTACGCCCTCGAAGGCCTCTCGCAGCTCCTCGGCTCGATCGAGCTCGTCAAGAAGCGACTGAATCCGCGGCTCGGGATCGCCGGGATCCTGCTGACGATGGTCGACGGGCGGACGAGGCTCGCCGCCGAGGTCGAGGCGGAGGTGCGGCGTCACTTCGGCGAGCTGGTCTTCACGACGACGGTTCCACGCTCGATCCGCCTCGCCGAGGCGCCGAGCCACGGTCTCCCTGCGATCGCATATGACCGCCGCTCCGCCGGAGCCGAGGCGTACTGGAAGGTGGCGATGGAGCTTGTCGAGCGGAGCTAGCCCGCGCCGGGGTCTCGGCCGAGGCCTGGAGGTCCTGATTGGCGGTGCCGACGCCCAAGGGCCGCAGCTCGCCCACCTTCCCGTCGACGCGATCCACGCCAACCCGCGCCAGCCGCGCCGCCGCTTCGAGCCCGAGGCGACGACCGGTCTCGCGAGCTCGCTCAAGCAGCAAGGCGTCCTCCAGCCCATTGTCGTCCGGCCGCGGAACGAAGGCGGCTACGAGCTGATCGCCGGCGAGCGCCGCTGGCGGGCCGCCCGCGAGGCGGGGCTGGCGACGCTGCCGGCGCTCGTTCGCGAGGCGGACGACCGGGAGACGCTCCTGCTCGCTCTCGTCGAGAACGTCGCCCGCGAGCAGCTCTCGCCCGTCGAGGAGGCTCGCGCCTACGCCTCGCTCGTGGACGAGTTCGAGCTCTCGCTCGGCGAGGTGGCTGAGCGCGTCGGTCGCTCCAAGCCGGCCGTCTCGAACCGGCTGCGGCTGCTCGAGCTGCCCGAGGAGGTGCTCTGGATGGTGGCGCGGGGCGAGCTGACCGAAGGTCATGCGCGCGCGGTGCTCTCGCTGCCGGATCACGACCAGCGCAAGGTTCTCGCAAAGCGGATCGTCCGCGAGGCGATGTCCGTTCGCGGCGCCGAGAAGGCAGCTCAGGACGGAGGCGCGACCCGGCGCCCGCGCGCCGCGACCAGGATCGATCCGGCCCTCGCCGAGCGCGCCCGTGCCGCCGCCGAGCGCCTGACCGGCCTCCCCGCCCGCGTCTCGGCGGGCAAGCTCGAGCTCCACTTCGGCG
>JANDLU010000044.1 GCA_024330215.1 Candidatus Gaiellasilicea maunaloa | reverse complement strand
CGCTCGTCCGCGGAGCGCTACCGCCGGCACTCGTCGACCGCGTGCGCGGGCGGCGCAGCGGCGCAGCCGCGCTCGTCCATCCCGACCTGCGCGCGCTCGGCCGGCCCGAATCGAACGGCCGCGGCGCGATGCCGACGCGGCTACAGCGCCACCTCGAGGAGCTGCTGCTCCGCCGGCAGCTCCCGGAGCTCCTGCGCTACGAGGACCGGAACTCGATGGCGCACTCGATCGAGGCCCGGGTGCCGATGCTCGACCACCGCCTCGTCGAGCTCCTCTTCTCGCTGAACGCCGACTCGCTCATCGAAGGAGGCCGAACGAAGATCCTGCTCCGGCGCGCGTTCGCGGACATCCTCCCGCCGGCGATCCGCGACCGGGACGACAAGATCGGCTTCGCGGCGCCGCAGGCTTGGTGGCTGCGCGGGCCGCTCGGGGACCTGGCCGCGAGCGTCTTCGCCTCCGACTCGTTCCGCGGTCGCGGCTTCGTCGACGCAGACGCTGCGGCGACCCGGCTCGAACGGCATCGCCGGGGGGACGCGGCCGCGGGCTTCGAGGTCTGGCGCGCGCTCGTCGTCGAGCTCTGGGCGCAGTCCCAGTTCGACTGACGCCGCAGTTCGACCGACGCGGCGCCGACACCTCAGCCGATCCCTGCCCTACACTCGGACACGTCCCGGAACTTCGCGACCGGGCTCCGACGATGGCCACACCCCCGGGCGACTCCCATTCGGCGCTGACGACCATCCTCTGGCGCGGGCGCTACCTGATCGCGGTCAGCGTGGTCGCGACGCTTGCGGCGACGGTGCTCGTAACGAAGCTCGCGAGCAAGGTCTACGAGGCGTCCGCGATCGTCCAGGTCGAGTCGGAGGTGCCGAACCAGGCCGGCGAGGTACTCGGGCTCCAGCAGGCGAGCCAGGGGCTCGCGGCGGCGTATGCGACGCTGATCAATGCACCGTCGTTCATCGCGCGAATCCAGCCGCAGGTGCTCGACGGCGATGTCGCGCCGGTCGAGCTCGCGCCGCGCATCGGCGCTGCCGCGGTCGAGAGCGGCGAGCAGAGCACCAATCTGATCTCGATCACCGCGACCGCGCTCACGCCCGAGGAGGCGCGGATGCTCGTGAACGAGGTCGCGGCCGCCTTCGTGGCGGTGATCGCCGGCGACGCGGCGCTGCGAGCCGACGCGCAGCAGGCCGAGCTCCAGGAGCGAATCTCGAGCCTCGCCGACCAGATCGAGGAGCGCCAGGCAGCAGCAGCGGGCGCCGAGGAGCTCGCGGCGCTGAGGGCGGCGCGCGACGCGCTCGCGAACCAGTTCGCCTCGCTCGTGGCGAACGGCGTCACGCGCGGCGGCAGCATCAGCGTCGTCGCTCCCGCCGTCGAGCCGGGGACGCAGATCAGCCCTCGGCTACTGCTCAACCTGCTCGCCGGGCTCGCGGTCGGGCTCCTGCTCGGGGCCGGGCTCGCCTGGATCCGCAGCCGGCTCGCGCGCCACATCCAGTCCGACGACGAGGTCGAGAGTCTCGTCGGCCTCCCGCTGATCGGCTCGATCCCGCTCAATCGGGGCCGCACGATCGACGACGAGCTGGCGCGCGAGGCGTACCAGGTGCTGCGCACGAACGTCGGCTTCCTCGCCCTCGGGAATCCGGTCGCCGTGATGACGATCACGAGTCACGAGCCGGGCGAGGGCAAGTCCTCCGTGGTCGAAGGACTCGGGCGCGCGGCATCGAAGATCGGCCAGAAGGTGCTCCTGATCGACGGCGACGTCCGCACCGGCGTCCTCTCGGAACGGCTCGGCGTTGCCGATCGGCCCGGCCTGACGAATCTGATCGTCGGCAGCGATGCGAGCCGGGAGACTCGCGGCCAGGCCGCGTCGCCCCCGGCCGTGCCGCCGAACGCGCTCGTCGAGATCGCGCCGGGACTCTCGGTGCTCCCGGCCGGGGCGATCCCGCCGAACCCCGCGAGCCTGCTCGCGAGCAGCCGGCTCGTCCCACTGATCCAGACGCTCCGCAAGGGCTTCGACCTGATCGTGATCGACTCGCCTCCGGTCGGTCATCTCGCGGATGCTTCGCTGCTCGCGTCCGCCTCGGACGGCGCGGTGGTCGTCGCGCGGGTCGGCAAGACCAAGCGCGAGGCCCTCCAGAACGCCGTCGCGATCCTCTCCCGCAATCCCGTCCCGGTGCTCGGCGTCGTGATGTTCGTGGCCCGGTCGGCGGACTCGGTCTACTACGGGAAGCGCGAGCGCCGGCGCAAGCGGCGACTGCGACCCCAGAACGCCTCCTGACTCGACGCCAGTCACTCGCGCTCTACGGAGCTGCAGCGGCGGTTCCTCTCCTCCTCTTCCCGGTGCTCGCAGCGCCTGTGCTCGCCTTCGCTCTCGTCGTGGCGGTGCCGGCGCTCATCCTCGCCGGCCGCTCCGTCGTCTACCCGCTCGCGCTGGCGGGCCTTCCCTCGCTCGCGATCGGGCTGACGGGCGCGAACCCGTTCCCGAGCGGCGTCGTCTTCATGGCTTTGACGGGGTGGCTGCTCGTCGGGCTCGCCTTCGCGCTCTTCGAACATGGCGCGCCGGAGGCGCTGGCGACGGCGGCGGTGCCGCTCGTGCTCACCGCTGTGCTCGCCACGGTCCTCGTCGCGCGGCTGCTGCCGGGGCCGTACCCGTCGACGAAGGCACAGCTCTTCGTCGCCCAGGCGCCGCCGCTCCTCGTCGCGGGAGTGCTGATCGCGCGCAGAGCGAGCGCGTTCCGGCTCTACGTCGGCCTGACGCTCTTCATCGCCGTCGCGGAGGCGCTGCTCCTCCTGAAGCAGTTCGGCAGCGGGACGGGCAACGAGATCAACCCCGGTCGCTACACAGTCTCGGTCGACTTCAACCCGATTCTCGCCGGCCGGCAGGCCGCCGTCGGACTCGTGCTCGCGACGTTCCTCGTGCTCGTCCCGGTGAGCGCCGCCGTGCGGCTGTACGCGGGGATCTCGTTGCCGTTCGTCGCCATCTCGCTTCTCGCCGCCGGCTCACGTGGCCCGATCCTGGCGCTCCTGATCGGGCTCGGCGCGATGCTGATCCTGCTCCCGTCCGGAGCCGACCGACGCAAGCGACTCACCCTGCTGCTCGGCTCGGGTCTCGTCTCGATCTACCTGATCGCGCGGTTCGTCCCGGGGGAGGCCGTCCAGCGCTCGTTCTCCTTCTTCCTCGGCACCGGCTCGGGGCGGTCCTCGAACCAGCGCACGGAGCTCTGGCAGGAGGCCTGGCAACTCTTCACGGAGCATCCGTTCCTCGGCTCCGGCGTGGGCGGCTTCGCGCTCCGCGACCCGATCTACGTCTACCCGCACAACATCCTCCTCGAAGCGCTCGCGGAGCTCGGGATCATTGGGTTCGTCCTCGTCGGCTCGTTTCTCGCGCTCGCAATCCGCAGCGCGGTGTCGGTCTGGCGCTTCTCTGCCGGGCCGGACCGCGAGGACGCGGCGCTCGTACTGGCGCTCTTCACGCTGGCCTTCGTGAACGCGATGCTCTCCGACCCGATCGAGGCGATGAGCGCCGTCTGGCTGACCGTCGGCCTCGTCTACGGGTTGCGCGCCCGAGCAAGAGAGCGCGGCAACGCGAGCGAGGCGCAGCCTCTCAGGCTCGTGCTCCGCGAGCGCCGCGGCCGAGCCGAGGCGGTGCGCTCACCCTGAGGCCGGCCGGCGAAGCGCCGCGCGGGCGAACCGCCTGTAGGCGTCCACCTCCCGCCCGGTCGGCAGCACGAGCGTCCGCGGGGCGATTCCGGTGATGCGCGCCAGGACGAGGATGCTCGCGACGCCGTAGAACCAGTAGGCGCAGACGGACGCGATCGCCGCGCCGGTGACGCCGTACGGCGGAATCAGGACGAGGTCGAGCGCGAGCGTGACGACGACGGTGACCCCGGCCAGAACGGACGAGATGCCGGGCTTCCCACGCCCGCGCAGGTTGCCCGTGACGACTGCCCCGGCGCCGAGCGGGAGCATGCCGGCGAGAAGGATCAGCATCGGCACGATCGCGTCGTCGAAGGCCGCCCCGTAGCCGAAGTGCACGAGCGCCGGCCCTCCGATCGCGACCAGCACGATCGCGGTCGAGGTGAGCAGTGTCTGGTGGCGGAGCGAGGCGATCGTCGTCTCGTCCTGGGAGGGATCGCCCTCGGCGCTCGCGGTCAGAGCGGTCACGCTCGACTGCAGGGCGGCCGCAAAGGTCAAGGTCAGCTCGGCCACGATCTGGGCGACGACGTAGTAGCCGACGCTCGTCAGCGTGGTCAGGATCTGGAGCATGAGCACGTCGGCGCGGTAGTTCAGGATCTGGAAGATCCAGCCGACGGAGACGCGGGCGCCGTAGCCGATCATCTCGCGAAGCAGCGGGAGATCGAGCGACGGGCGCACGTCCGGGAGGATCACGACCAAGGTCGCGACGATCAGCGCCAGCGATGCCCCCATCACGCTGACGAGCGCGCCCGCGACCCCGTAGTCGGCGATCCCGACGAGTAGCACCGCGAGCCCGAGCACGACGACCCGCGAGCCGACGAGAAAGAGGTTCAGCAACCCGAAGCGGAGCCGGCCGAAGAGCTGGTTGTGGATGCACCAGTCGAGGAAGAGCAACGGGACGAAGACCCCGGCGAGCGCCCAGGCCGTCTGGCCGCGACCGTTCGTCAGCTCGGAGATCGGCCCGCGAAGGAGCGCGAAGGCGGGAGCGAAGACCGCGGCGAGTCCGAGCCCGTAGAGGAGCGAGTTGCCGAGCACGGCGCCAGGACGCGAGTCGGTTCGGCTGACGAAGTAGACGACCGCGTAGGTGAGGCCGATTCCCGCCACCGCGACGACGATCTCGGCGGTGTACGCGACGACCGCCAGCAACCCTCGATCCTCCGGGCCCAGCCAGCGGGCCACGAGCAGGGAGGAGACGAAACCCAGCGAAAGTACTCCTACCTGTCCGAAAACGTTCCACGCGACGGCTCTTCCGAGCATGGCCGCTCTCAGTCCCGCGTCCGCAACGAATCGTGAAGACCCATGGATCCCGCTGAACTCACGTCCTCCGACCGTTCCCGCTGGCGCGTTCGAGCGGCCAGCCTACAGACGCTCCTGGACGGGCTCGGCGGGGCGCCGCAGCGGGCGCTCGGCCCCGGCCTCGTCCTCGCCCTCCTGGCCGTCGCCCTGCTCGGCCGGCCTGCGGAAGGCGAGGCCGCGACGTTCTACGTGAGCGGCTCCGGCCGCGATGACGCCCGAGGGACGTCGCCGGCGCAGGCGTGGCGATCGATCGGGCGGGTCAATCGGGCACGGCTCCGGCCCGGCGACGTGGTCAGGTTCGAGGCCGGCCGGGTCTTCGCGGATCAGTCGCTCTCGGCGAGCGGCTCGGGCACTGCGCGCAGGCCGATCACGTTCGCCTCCTACGGTAGCGGGAGGGCGACGCTCTCGAACGGTCGCGGCGCGGTTTTCGTCGCCGACGGAGCAAGCCACCTGCGCTTCCGCAGACTCCGGCTCACCTCGGGAAGCTCGTCCCCGTCGAGCGCGTTCTCGAGCTCGGCCACGGGCTCCGGCGCCCGCGACATCCGCATCCAGCGTTGCCTTCTCTTCGCGAGCGGCGGCGCCGGGATCCTCTCCAAGCTCCCGACCGACGCAGGCTGGCGAATCGTCGACTCGGTGATCCGCGACGTCGGCGACTCCGGGATCATCCTCTTCGGCTCGAGGCCGGTCGTCGTCCGCACGCTCGTCGAGAACGTCGGCCGCGACTCATCGATTCCCTGGGCGAAGCACGGCATCTACGTCAAGGCGCCGTATGCCGTGATCCGGCGGTCGACGATCAGGGGCTATCCCGACTCCGGTGTCTCGCTTCGCTTCCGCGGCGCGCGGCTCACAGAGAACCGGATCAGCGGCGGCGACGTGGGAGTGGGCTACTTCCTCTACGACGACGGCTTCGGGAAGTCCTTGCTCGACGGAAACACCATCACCGGGACGGGCACGGCCGGCTTCTACTATGACGGCGACGGTGCAGGAGCCGGCACGGGGATGACGCCGCGCGAGGCGTTCGAGATCCGGCGGAACGTCTTCGTCGCAGAGGACGGCGTCGGGCTCTCGATCGCGAACGCCCGGAACGCCGGAATCTCGATCGTCGGGAACAGGTTCCAGGGGGGCGCCTACTGGCCGATCCTCGCCGCGAAGCCGGCTTCGGAAGGTCGTTACGTCGAGACGAGGAACGTCTTCGTCGGCTCGCCCAGATTCAACTGGAACGGGCGGGTGCTGACGTTCTCGAGCTACCGCGCCTCCTCCGGCGCCGGCCGGTACGACCGCCTGATCGCCGCGGACGACTCGTAGTCCTCGTTTCGAGGACGGCCCGTCCCTCGATCGGGGGGTTGGCCGGCTGATCCCTCGAACCAGTGACGGACGTCCCACGCGCGCTCCCGATGGAGAGGCATCGGCCGCTTCCTCGTCACCTTGGTTCTCGCGCTCGCCGCAGCCGCCGGCTCGGCGCAGGCGGCGACCTTCTACGTCAGTCCTGCGGGCGCGGACGCCAATCCGGGAACCTCCGCAGCCGCACCCTGGAAGACCGTCTCGCGGGTCAACAACGCCGCGCTCGCACCCGGCGACGTGGTCAGCTTCCAGGGTGGCGCGACGTTCTCCGACGCGACGCTGATGCCCGGTTCCTCCGGCACCGCCGCCGCCCGGATCACCTTCACCTCCTACGGGACCGGGCGCGCGACGCTCTCGTACCCGCAGAGCGCCGTCTGGCTCGCGCCGGGGCGCAACTACCTGACGTTCGCCGAGCTCGACCTGACCACCGGAGGCGCCGCCTACACGGTGCTGGCCGGCTCGTCCGCGCCGGGCAGCAGCTACATCACGATCCGCGATTGCTCGATCAGGAACGGCGGCGCCACCGGGATCGGCTCCTGGCAGTCGACGGACGAGGGCTGGCGGATCGAGTCGACGACGCTCAGCCATATCGGCGACTCGGCGATCACGACGCTCGGAAACGGGACCGTGATCGAGGGGAACCGGATCAGCGACGTCGGCTGGAATGCGAGCCTCGACTGGACGAAGCATGGGATCTACTCGAAGGGCCCGAACCACGTGATCGCAAACAACGAGATCACGGACGTCCCGAACGGCCAGGCCGTCTCGCTTCGCTATCGCGGCGCGCGCGTCTACGGCAACACGATCCACGACACGCCGTACGCGATCGGCTTCTTCGACTACGACACCTCACCCGCGCCCCAGGGCACGTCCTACGTCCACGGCAACAGGGCGTGGAACGTGACGGGCTGGTTCTTCTACTACGCCGGTCAGCGGGACCCGAACGGCCGCGTTCCGTCGGTGGGATTCGTCGTCGCCTCGAACAGCGTCTCGCTGACCGGGGCGACGGAGGCCGTCAACGTGTCCGAGGCGCGCGAGGCACCGGTGACGTTCGCCAACAACGTCGTCACGGGCTCGTACAGCTCCGCCTTCCGGCCGCTCGCAGGCAAGACCTTCGAGTTCAACAACGCCTGGAGCGGCGGCGCCTTCAACGTCCCGACGGGCTCGGTCTCGGACGTCTTCGGGGCCCCCGGGATCTCGTCGCCATCCGGCTTCGCCCCACTGACGGGGTCGCCCGTCATCGACCGAGGGTCGGCAGTCGTTCCCGGCCTCGCCTACGCGCGCCGCTGCGACGGGATCGCGTTGAGCTACTGCGGGCTCGCACCGGACATCGGCGCGGTCGAATCGGCGATCCTCCCACCGTCGCCGCTCTCGCCGACCCTACCGCCGCCGTCACCCGAGCCGGGCGCGGCGGTGCTCCCGACCGTGACGATCTCGAGCCCGGCAGCAGACGGCGCGGTCGGCAGGTCGCTCAAGGTGGTCGCGTCGGCGAGGTCGGACAGCGCGATCGCAGGTCTCGCCTTCCTGGTCGACGGGAAGCAGATCTGCCGGCTCCCGGCCGGCTCTGGCTCGTGCGTGTCGCGCCTCCACCCCGGCGACCATACGATCATGGTGAGGGCAACGGACGCCACAGGCGACGTCGGCAGCGCCTCCCAGCTCGTCCGCAGCGCTCGCGGCAGAGACTGATCGCCTGCCGCGCCGCGCCTCAGGCGGAGGGGCGGAGGGCGAGCGCGCGATCGTAGACGTCGAGGTGCTCGTCCAGCATCCGATCGAACGAGTGATGCTCGACGACAAAGGCCTTCCCGGCCTCGCCGAGTTGCGTCCGCAGCGCCTCGTCGGCGAGCACGCGCTCGAGCGCGGCAGCGATCGCCTCCGGAGAGCGCTCGGGGACGAGGAAGCCGGTCACGCCGTCCTGCACGAGATCGGAGACTCCGGTGGCCGCCACCGCCACGACGGGAACGCCGAGGGCCATCGCCTCGAGCAGGACGAGCGGCAGGCCCTCTCGCACTGCAGTGTGCGCCAGGATGTCCGCCGCTCCGATCAGCTCGACTGCGTCGGTCCGGGCGCCGGTGATCGTGATCTGCTCGTCGAGCCCATGTCCGTGCACGCGCGCCTTGAGCTCCTGCTCCAGCCGGCCGAAGCCGACGATGAGCGCGCGAAATCGACGGCCGCGGCCCGCGAGCGCGGCGAGGGCGTCCACGAGGAGAGCGTGGTCCTTCTCGACGGCGTAGCGACCCACCGCGACGATGAGCGGAACCTCGGTGCTGCCGAACTCGGCGCGGATCGCCTCGCGGGTTCGACTCTTCAGGACGGGGACGCCGTTCTTGACCTGGACCACGCGATGCGCGGGAACCGAGGCGAGCAGCTGTTGCTCCGCGGTCGGGCCGACGGCGATCACGAGCTCCCCGCCGCGCAACACGCGCGAGGCGAGCCCGAGGCGATGCGGGCGGACACCGTGGTACGTCGTCACGATCGCCAGCGAGCGCCGGCCGGAGAGGAGCCTCGCCAGCGTCGCCACGGTGCCGGCGGCGGGGTTGTGGGCGTGCAGGACCTGAGGCTCGTGCCGCCGGATGATCCGGGCGAGCTCGCGCGCGCTGCGGAGGATCGAGAGCGGTCGTGCCCGCGGGAGCGTCACGTGCTCGATCGGTACTCCCGCCTCGGCGAGCGTCCGGCCGAAGCCTCGCGTCTTGCCCGTATCGGTCGCCACCACGACCTCCGCCCCACGCTCGGTCAGCGCGATGGAGAGGTCGCTCGCGAGCCGTTCAGCTCCGCCGAAAGCCAGCATGGTCACGAACTGGAGCACGCGGAGCTCGTCTGCAGAACGGGTAACGGGGCTGACCTCGGCGGTAAGAGGGGAGACAGTCATGGGTTGCGCAGGTGCGCGCATGCGAGTCCAGCCTAGCTACGCGCGCGCGCTTTGAGGGCCGGGAACAAGATCACGTCGCGAATCGTCTCGTTCCCGGTCAGGATCATCGCGAGGCGATCGATCCCGAGTCCGAGCCCGGCCGTCGGCGGCATCCCGTAGGAAAGCGCCTCGACGTAGTCGGGATCGTCCTCGACGAACTCGGCCGCGCCGGCCTCCTTCTCCGCGAGTTGCTCGCGGAACCGGCTCGCCTGTTCCTCGGCGTCGTTGATCTCGCTGTAGGCGTTTCCGAGCTCGAAGCCTGCGACGAAGTACTCGAAGCGCTCGACCATGGTGGGGTCGTCGTCGGTCGTTCGGGCGAACGGCGAGAGCTCGATTGGGTAGTCGTAGAGGATCGTCGGCTCGATCAGGCTCGGCTCGACGAAGGACGAGAGCGCGTGGTCGGCGAGCTGGGCCCAGGTGTGGTCGTGCGAGGTGTCCACCCCGCGCTCGTCGAGTGCCCCGCGAAGCTCGTCCGCGTCTCGGAGCCAGAGTCCGTGCTCTGCGAACGCATCGGCGAGCTTGAGCCGTCGCCACGGGGCCTTCAGGTCGACCTCGTGGCCGCGGAACCCAATACGCGTCGTCCCGAGCGCGGCGAGCGCCGTCCCCTCCACGAGCGTCTCCACCCGCACCATCGCGTCCTCGTAGTTCGCGTACGCCTCGTACCACTCGAGCATCGTGAACTCGGGCGCGTTCTTGAACGAGAGCCCCTCGTTGCGGAAGTCCTTGCCGATCTCGTACACGCGCTCGAGCCCGCCGACGATCAGCCGTTTGAGATAGAGCTCGGTCGCGATCCTTAGGTACATGTCCTGACCGAGCTCGTCGTAGTGCGTGACGAAGGGACTGGCGAAGGCGCCGCCGTACCGCGGCTGGAGCACCGGCGTCTCGACCTCGAGGAAGCCCTCCTCGTCGAGATAGCGACGGATCGCCGTAACGGCCCGCGTGCGGACCTCGAAGGAGCGGCGCGTGTCCTCGTTCATCAGGAGGTCGAGGTAGCGCCTGCGGTAGCGCTGCTCGACGTCCGTGAGGCCGTGGAACGTGTCCGGCAGCGGAACGCGGATCTTCGCCAGGAGCTCCAGCTCCGTCACCTGCAGCGAGGGCTCGCCCCGACGCGACTTGGCCGGATGCCCGCTGACGCCGACGATGTCGCCCAGATTCAAGTCGAGCTGCTCGAGATCGACCTTCTCCGTGACGAGAAGCTGGATCCGGCCGCTCCGGTCGACGAGGTCGAGGAAGACGATCTTCCCCATGTCGCGGCGCGCCAGCACGCGGCCGGCCAGACGCAATGTCTGCGACTCGTCGCTCGCTCCGGGCTCGACACGATCGGCGCGCCCTCGAGCCGCAACGATCCCGACCCGGTCGGGAAAGCGCTTCGGCAGCATGACGGCGAGTCTAGGCGCAGATCAGCCAGCCGACGAGCAGACCGAGCGGGAATGCGGCGGTCGCGCAGGCGATCGCGGCATCGAGCGGGCCTCGCGGCGAGGGCGCGGCGGCTTCGGTCGGCGTGCTCTTTGCCCGACGGAAGCGCTGGTGCGTATGCGCCACATCCGGTCCCAAGGGTGGCGGCCCGAAACCTTGGCCTGAGAGCAGGCGGATGGTCTCGTGCGGATCTTCTCAGCGTCCGCATCGAGATCGAGCAGGATTTGTGCGGCGACGCCCCCGTTCTCGCGGACGAGCCCCAGCAGGATGTGCTCGGTGCCGACGTAGTTGTGCTCGAGCCGACGCGCCTCTTCCTGGGTCAGGAGGACGACCTCCCGCGCCCGCCCGGTGAAGCGCTCGAACACCTGCTGACCTTAGCGCGGCGTCCGCCACTTGCCTAGCGCGTTCCTGGCGTGTGGCTGAGAGTGCGCGGCCGGAGGGGTAGTGCGCAAGCACAGACCCGGAGAGCCGCGTGCTCTCAGGCGCGCGAGGGCGGCGGAGCCCGGCTCCGCCGGGCGGGAGCCGCCCGCCCAGGGACGCGCTAGGCGGCCTTGATGTCCATGATCTTGAACTTGAGCGCGCCGCGCGGCGCGGCGACCTCGACCGTCTCGCCCTTCTTCCTGCCGATGATCGCCTTGCCGACCGGCGACTCGTTCGAGAGCTTCGACTCGCCCGGATCTGCCTCGGCAGAGCCGACGATCACGTACTCCACGGTCTGGTTCGCGTCGACGTCGCGAAGCCGCACCTTGGCGCCGATCGAGACAACGCTGAGGTCGACCTCGTCGCTCTCGATCACGCGCGCGTGCACGAGCCGCTCTTCGAGCTGCGCGATCTTGTGCTCGAGCATCGCCTGCTCGTTCTTGGCGTCGTCGTACTCGGCGTTCTCGGAGATGTCGCCGAAGTCGCGGGCCACGCGAATGCGATCGGCGACCTCCCGGCGCTTCTCGTTCGAGAGGTGCTGGATCTCCGACTTGAGCTTCTCGTAGCCCTCGGGCGTGAGGATGACTTCCTTCAAGACTCGGCCTCCTGGCCTGCTTCACTCACAAGAAAGCCGGCGCACCTGCGCCGACGCGGGGCGGAATCGTACCCGCACTCCCGGATGCGGTCAATAGCGCCAGTACCATCTTCAGATCGTGCTTACAGACCTCCGCGAGAGCTGGCAGATCCACGACGTGGCGATCCCCACACGCGTCGTGCTCGCGCCGATGGCCGGCGTCAGCGTGCAGGCATTTCGGCGCCAGGGGCGGCGCTTCGGCGCGGGGCTCGTCTGCTCGGAGATGGTCAGTTGCGCGGGGATCGAGCATCGCAACGAGAAGACTCTCGGCTACCTGCGCGTCGCGACCGACGAGCATCCGCTCGCGATCCAGATCTTCGGCTCAGACCCGCCCGCGATGGCCGAGGCAGCCCGGATGGTCGCCGCCGCGGGCGCCGATCTCGTCGACATCAACTTCGGCTGCCCCGTGCGCAAGGTGACCAAGACCGGTGCCGGCGCGACGCTGCTCGACGACGCCGGCCGCGCAGCGCGGATCGTCGAGGCGGTGGCGGAGGCGACCGACCTCCCCGTCTCGGTGAAGATGCGCCGCGGCCTCCTGGACGGAGCACGCACGTGCCTCGAGGTGGGCCCGCAGCTCGTCCGGGCGGGCGCCGCGACGCTGACCCTGCATCCGCGCTCGGCGCAACAGATGTACACCGGCACCGCGGACCACGCCCTCACCGCCGAGCTCGCCTCGCTCGTCGACGTGCCGGTGATCGCCTCGGGCGACATCACCTCACGCGCGAAGGCGCAGGCAGTGCTTGCTACCACGAACGCCGCCGCCGTGATGGTCGGGCGCGGCGCGCAGGGCAATCCGTGGGCGCTGCGCGAGATCGTCGACGGCAACGCCCGGGAGCCGTCGCGGGAAGAGGTGGTGGCGGAGCTCGTACTCTTCATCCGCGAGACCGTACGCGAGCTCGGCGAGCGGCGCGCGTCCGGCTTCCTGAAGAAGTTCTACGGCTGGTACCTCGGCCGCGGCCGCTTCCCGAAGCCGTTCAAGCAGGAGCTCGTCGTGTTGGGCTCGACCGAGGACGTCGAGCGCCTGCTGATCGCCGCCGCCCCGGGTGCCCTCCCCCTGCTCGAGCGGTTGGAGGACGAGCTGCCCTCGGCAGACGAGGTGCTGCTGGACGCGCTCCCGATCTCGATCTACGGCGGCGGCTAACGAGCGCCGGACAGGCCCCTAGTCGTCGGCCCGTTACGGAGCCAGACGAGCCGGAGGCCCTCGAGCGTCAGGAAGGGATCGATCCGGTCGAGGGTCCGAGCGTGCGGCACGATCAGGTCGGCGAGCCCGCCGGTGGCAACCGTCTGCGCCTCGACGCCGAGCTCCTCGCGGATCCGGCCCACGATCCCGTCCACCTGACCCGCGAATCCGTAGACGAGACCCGACTGGAGCCCGCCGACCGTCGTCTTCCCGATCACGCTCGCCGGTGCCGCGAAGTCCACCTTGACGAGCCGGGCGGCCCGGGCGAAGAGCGCGTCCATCGAGACCTCGATCCCCGGGGCGAGGACGCCGCCGACGTACTCGCCCTGCTCCGAGACGATGTCGAAGTTCGTGCTGGTGCCGAAGTCGACGACGATGCACGGCGGGCCGTAGCGCTCGAGCGCGGCGACGGCGTTCGCGATCCGATCGGGCCCGACCTCGCGCGGATCGTCGTAGCGGATCGGGATTCCCGTGCGCGTTCCCGGCCCGAGGACGAGCAGCGGCGCCTCCAGCCAGCGCTCAGCGACCCGCTCCCATTCCCGCTGGAGCGCGGGGACGGTCGTCGAGAGGCAGATCCCCTCGACGTCCTCGAGCTCGAAGAGCGCCGCGAGCGTGACTCCCAGCTCATCGCCGGTACGGCTGCGATCGGTCGCGAGCCGGAAGTGCTCGACGAGCTCCTCGTCCCGGTAGAGCCCGAGCGCGGTCTGCGTATTGCCGACGTCGACCGTCAGGAGCATGGCGCGACCCTACCGCGCAACTCAGTCTGGGACGCCGAGCCGATCCGTTGTGGAGGTGTACACCTCCATCTACATCCCAATCGAACGGGAGTCGGCGCCAGCGCCCCTCGTCGAAGGCCCGCGCCCGAACCTAACCGCTGTCGTCGTCGCGAGAGAGCCGCTCGCCCATGCGCTCGGCGAGCGCCTCGGCGGTCAGCTTCGGCTCGTCGCCCTCGCCGCGGAGCTCCTCGACGGTGACGTCGCTCGAGGTATAGACCTCGGCGCGCGGGATCATCCGCGTCGGCCGGTTCTTGTCCCAGACCCAGACATCGTCCATGCGGATGTGGAAGAACGGATAGCTCGCCTGCTGCGAGACCTGGAGGTCGAGCTTGTTGCAGAGGTAGGTCGCGTCGGCGGTGAGGATGCAGTAGCGAAAGAGGCCGAAGACGGCGGTGTATTCGCGCTTCAGCTGAAGCTCGAGGTCGGCCTCGAACTCGTCCAGATCGTCGAGGTGGGACACGCGGCTCAGTGTAGCTTCGAGAGCAGGGCGGCCACGGAGCCGCGCCCGGGGACGACGAGTCCCGGCTCGAGCTCGTGGAGCGGCTCGAGCGCGAAACGCCGCTCGTGCAGCCGCGGGTGAGGCACCGTCAGGCCCAGTTCGTCGATCGTCACCTCGCCGTACAGCAGGACATCGAGGTCGATCGCCCGCGGCCCGAAGCGCGGTCCATCCCGGACGCGGCCGAGCGCGCGCTCGACGTCGAGGAGCGCGACGAGTAGCTCTCGCGCCGAGAGCTCGGTCTCGAGGCGCGCTGCGCCATTCAGAAAGCGCGGCTGGTCGAGGTAGCCGACCGGATCGGTCTCGCGCAGCGAGGAGATCGCTGCGACTCGAATCGACTCGTGCTCGCCCAGAAGCGCGAGCGCGCGCTCGATCGTCTGGCGCGAGCGGCCTTGGTTGGAGCCGATCCCGATGAAGGCGGTGGTTATCAGTGCCTCCAACCCCGTGGGGGCTCGCGCACCGGCGCTCAGAGCTCCATTGGGTTGGAGGGTCTCATGTTCTCATTGTCTCCGGCTACGGTGTCGGCGTGAAGATGCTCGCTCACGTCGCTGCGCTTCTCGTCTCCGCGAGTGCCGCGTCCGGCGCCTCGGCGGTCACGTTTGCCGCCGCCGTGCCGAGCGGCAAGGCACTGGCTCAGCTCGCGGCCTCCGAGGAGGCACTCGTCGCGTTGACGGGCCACGCGCGTGCGGCTCGGCTCGTCCGCAGCCGCGGCGGGCGGCTGCTCTCGGCCCGCCTCCGGCTCTGGAAGCTCAGCGGCGCCGCCGCAGCCCGTCTCGTCCCCGAGCTGGAGCGACTCGGCGCTCTCCGCTACGCCGAGCCCTCCCGACGCCGTGACACGCTCGTGCGCTTCACCGACCCGCTCTCGACGCCCGATCTGAGCTATCACCTGCCGGCAATCGGAGCCGATCGCTCGGAACCGCCGGGCAGGGGCTTCCCGATCACGATCCTAGACAGCGGAATCGACCTGAGCCACCCGGACTTCGCCGCGCGGCCGGACATCGTGTTGCTGAACCCACAGCTCGTCAGCGGCCCCGACCGAGACGACTACCACGGCACGGAGGTCGCCTCGATGGCGGCGGCAGCGGTGAACGGCGTCGGAGGCGAGGGGGTCTATCCGCAGGCGCTGGTGCGCAGCTACGACGTACGGGACGAGCTGGACGACGACGCCGTGGTCGCGGGGATCGAGGCGGCCCTCGCCGCCGGGCCGAGCGTGATCAACCTCAGCCTCGGCGGCACCGAGCCCTCGCGCTCGCTCTTCGAGGCGACGCTGCTCGCGCTGGCGGCAGGCTCGCTCGTGGTCGCGGCGTCCGGCAACGAGCTCGACGTGGGTAATCCGACGCTCTACCCGGCGGCGTTCCCCCACGTGCTCACCGTCGGTGCGTCGAATCGGCAGAGCCTGCCGACCGTCTTCTCGTCGTCCGGCCCGACTGTCGACTTGACCGCCCCGGGCGAGGAGCTCCCGTTCCAGAATCCCCGGGATCCGAGCAATCACTACCTGCTCGCGGGCACGAGCTTCTCGGCGCCGCTCGTCTCGGCCGCCGCCGCCTGGGTGCGCACCGTTCGCGGCGCGATGACGATCGGACAGCTCGCCAATCTCCTTCGCTTCAGCGCGCGGGATGTCGGCGAGCCCGGCTTCGACGAGCGGACCGGCTACGGGGTGCTCGACATCCCGGCCGCGCTCGCGGCGCCGCTGCCGCCGCGGGATGCGCAGGAGCCGAACGACGACGTCTCGCACGTCGTCGCCGGTGGGCTCTTCGCGAGGGCCAAGCCGTTTGTCTCCGCTCGCTTCCAGGCGGTCCTCGACGAGACGGAGGATCCGCGGGACGTCTACCGGGTCTCGGTCCCGGCAGGGCGCCGGCTGACCGTCAGGGTCGTCGCCGACGACGACGTCCGGGTCGCGCTCTTCGGCCCGACCGCGAGGACGGTCCTCGGCACGCGCAGCAGGCTCGCCGTCGCCGATCGAGCCGGCAGGCAGCCCGAGACGGTGACCTCCGCGAACCGAACCGGGCGGTCGCTCGTGCTCTTCCTCGCCGTCTCGCCGGGCAGGGCGCGCACGATCGCAAACCCGAGCTACCGCGTCGAGCTCACATTCGCGTCCGCACCGCGCTGACCGCGGCGAGCTCGACCGGAGCCTCGAGCACGACCTCGGGCTTCCGCACCCGCACCTCGACGCGCTCGACCGGAAATCGCCCGAGCAGAGCGTCCGCGAGGGCGGTCGCGAGCGCCTCGAGCAGGCGGTAGGCGCGGCCGTCGGAGACCTCGCGGACGCAAGCGACGACCTGGCGGTAGTCGACGGCGTTCTCGATCCGATCGGACGAACCGGCCTCGCCGACCTCCAGCTCGACGTCGAAGAGGAAGCGCTGACCTTCGTTGCGCTCGTGCTCGAGGACGCCGTGGAACCCGTGCAGCTCGATCCCAATGAGCTCGATCTTCATGCCGAGACCGCCTTCGCGGTCGCCAGGGCCTCGACGTGCTCGCGGACGTCGTGGACGCGGAAGATCGAGGCGCCACGCTCGAAGGCGGCGACCGCGGCGCCGATCGACGCCGCCGTCGAGCCGGTGGATGCGTGCGTGTCCCCGAGGATCCTCCCGAGCACGCTCTTCCGCGAGAGACCCACGAGCACGGGCCTTCCGAGCGCGAGCAGGACGTCCAGCCGCCGGACGAGCTCGAGGTTGTGCGCGACCGTCTTGCCGAAGCCGATCCCCGGGTCGAGGCAGATCCGTTCCTCGGCGATCCCGGCTGTGACCGCGATCTCGAGCCGTTCCTCGAGGAAGGCCGCGACCTCGCCGGCCACGTCGTCGTAGCTCGGCTCGAGCTGCATCGTCCGCGGCTCGCCCTGCATGTGCATCAGGCAGAGATAGGCGTCGGAGGCGGCCACCACTCCTGCGAGCTCCGGATCGCCGCGCAGCGCTGTCACGTCGTTTACGAGCTCTGCGCCCAGCTCGAGCGCGCGACGCGCGACCTCGGCCTTCGAGGTGTCGATCGAGGCGGGCACCTCGCCCGCGAGCCGTTCGAGCACCGGCACGACGCGCCGCAACTCCTCGTCGAGCGAGACAGCTCCCGCCCCCGGCCGCGTCGACTCACCACCGACGTCGACGATCGTGGCGCCATCGGCGAACATCCGGCGCGCCGCCGCAGCCCCGGCGTCCGGGTCGAGGTGCCGGCCGCCGTCGGAGAAGCTGTCGGGCGTCACGTTCACGATCCCCATCACCGCGGGCCGCCGCAAACGTTCCTCGACGGGCGGACGTCTCATAGTGGGATGGACAGTAGCTCCCGATCAGATCGAGCTCGGACGAGTCGGGCTCGGGCGAATCGAGCCTCGTCGCGCCGCACGCTGCTCACGGTCCTCGGCGTCGTCGCGGCGCTCGCCATCGTCGCCGTCGCCGCCCGCGGCGAGACGCCGATCGGCCAGGCTGGAACGCGACGGCCGGCGGACGGCTTGCTCGACGTGCTGCTGACCCTCTTCATCCTCTTGATGGGCCTCGGCGTCGTGCTCTTCTTCTCCCTGATCCTCCTGGGCAGGGACGCGATCGGCCAGGAGTCGCTCGGCAAGCGCAAGCAGAGGCGCTTCGTCAGCCTGCTCGTGCTGAGTGCGTTCCTGATCGCGCTCCTCCTCCTCGTGCGCTTCCGTGCCGACAACCCAGAAGGGCTGCGGATTCCCACGGTCGGGAGCCCGCCCGACGCGGACGGCACCGGGAATGCCGATGGGAACGGCTACACGCCGGAGCTCGCCTGGATTCCGGTGCTGATCGTGAGCGCGCTCGTGCTGGGCGGGCTCGCCGCCGCGTGGTTGTCGGCGCAGGCGCGGAAGCGAGCGCGAGGCTTCGACGAGGCCACGCTCGCCGAGGCGCTCTCGGACGTGCTCGAGGAGACGCTCGACGATCTGCGCGCCGAGCGCGACCCTCGGCGTGCCGTCATCGCCGCGTACGCCCGGCTCGAGCGCGCGATCGCCGCCCACGGGCTGCCACGGCGCCCCGCCGAGGCGCCGCTCGAGTATCTGGTGCGAATGCTCGGCGAGCTGTCCGTCAGCCGGCCGGCGGTACGGCGCCTCACGCTGCTCTTCGAACGGGCAAGGTTCTCGCAGCATGAGGTCGGAGTCGAGATGAAGGAGGAGGCCATCGCGGCGCTGGAGCACGTGCAGGAGGAGCTGCGTGCGGCCGAGCTCGCTGCCCGGATCGAGCGGGCTGCGGCCGTCGAGCTGGCGCGCGAGCGGACGGCCCGGTGAGCTACCTGGTGACCTGGATCCGGTGATCCGGCGCATCCGCAGCCTGGCACCGCTCCCTCTGCTCGCAACCGGTGCGCTGGTCGCTGTGTCGTTCCTCTTCCCGGGCCGGGTCGAGCTTGCGGTTCACGGCTACCTCCTCGTGCTCGCCTCCCTCGCGCTGGGCTTCCTCGTCGGCGTGCTGCGGCGCACGCACCCGGTGGCTGCGACATCGCCCTTCGACCTCGGCCTGCGCGTCCGCAGCCGCGCCAACCTGGTGCTGCCGGAGCTCGCCCGACTCGAACGGGAGGTGACGCTCTCGACGTCGACCGCATTCGACGTGCATGTCCGGCTGCGGCCGGTGCTGCGGCGGATCGCGACTCGGGCGCTCGCCAACCGGCGCGGCGTCGACCTCGAGCGGAGCCCGGCGACCGCGCAGGCTCTCCTCGGCGAGGGGCTCTGGGAGCTCGTCCGCCCCGATCGCGAGCCGCCGCACGATCGTGGCGCCCCTGGGCTCGAGCTGAGCTCGCTGCGCGCGATGGTCGACACGCTGGAGGCGCTGTAGTGGCCATCCCGGTGCCGCTGTCGCAGGTGCAGGAGAGCTCGGCCCGGATCTTGGACGAGGTCGAGCGCGCGGTGATCGGCAAGCGCGACGCGCTCGAGCTCGTCCTGATGGGCTTGCTCGCCGACGGGCACGTGCTCCTCGAGGACTATCCCGGTCTTGCGAAGACGCTCGCCGCGCGCTCGTTCGCACAGGTGACGAGCATCGGCTTCTCCCGGATCCAGTTCACGCCCGACCTGATGCCCGCCGACGTGACCGGTTCCTCGATCTGGAACCAGCGCGACGGCGACTTCGACTTCCGGCCCGGGCCGATCTTCACGAACCTCCTCCTCGCCGACGAGATCAACCGGGCCCCGCCGAAGACGCAGGCGGCGCTGCTCGAGTCGATGCAGGAGCGGCAGGTGACGATCGAAGGAACGACTCACCCACTCGCCCGGCCGTTCCTCGTCCTCGCGACGCAGAACCCGATCGAGTACGAGGGCACGTACCCGCTGCCCGAGGCGCAGCTCGACCGCTTCCTGTTGCGCGTCGGGTTCGGCTACCCGGACGCCGATTCCGAGTGGGAGGTGCTGGAACGGAGGCTGGAGCGCGGGGAGGACGAGGTCGATCTACGGCCGGTGATCGACGGGCCGCAACTCGTCGGGCTTCAGCTCGCGCTCGAGCAGGTGCACGTCGGCGCAAGCGTCGGCCGCTACATGATCGAGCTCGTCGCGGCGACGCGGGCGAGCGGCTCGACGGCGGTGGGGGCGAGCCCGCGCGGCAGCCTCGCGCTGCTGAAGCTCTCGCGCTGTCGGGCCGCGCTCCGGGGCCGTGACTTCGTCACGCCCGACGACGTCAAGGCGGTCGCCGTGCCGGCGCTCGCGCACAGGCTGATGCTGAAGCCGGAGCTCTGGGTGCAGAGGCTCTCGGCCGACGACGTCGTGCGCGATCTGCTCGAGTCGGTGCCCACCCCTGCCGCGGAAGAGCCCGCCGAGGAGCCTGCGACCGAGCGACCGGTCGGAGGCGAATGAGGCGCTCGGCCTCGCCGCGGATCACGGCGTACGCCGTGCTGGCTGCGGCGGGGCTCGTGGGAGCGCTGGCGGCGCGCCGGCCGGAGCTCGCCGTACTGGCGGCGCCCTTCGCCGTGACGCTCGCACTCGGCCTACGGCTCGACCGCGAGCCGATGGTCGGCGTCTGGCTCTCGCTCGACCGCGACCGCGCGCTCGAGCGTGACGAGCTCCCGCTCGAGCTCGAGCTCAACTCCGAGGCGCCGATCGAGCGGCTGGAGCTGCGGCTCGTCGTTCCCGACGGGCTCCAGGTCGTGGACGGCGACAATCCGACCGCGATCCGGCTCGGGCGGGATGACGAGCGCACGATCGCGCTGACGCTCCGCTGCCTCCGCTGGGGCAACTACGACCTCGGCGAGATCCGGTTGCGGGCCCGGGATCGATTCGGTCTCCTCGTCTGGGAGCAGGCGCTCGACCGGAGGCGACCGCTGCGCGTCTATCCGCATCCGGAGACGCTGCGCGGGCTCGTGCCGCCGATGGCGACACAGCCGTTCACGGGCAACGAGGTGGCGCGGCAGAAGGGCGACGGGCTCGAGTTCGCCGACCTGCGCGCGTTCGCTCCCGGCGACCGCGTCCGCTCGATCAACTGGCGGGCGAGCGCGCGGCGCGCCGGCACCGGTGAGCTCGTGGTCAACGACCGCCACCCCGAGCGAAACACCGACGTGATCCTGTTCCTCGACAGCTTCGCGGAGGCACGCGATGCCGAACGGTCGACGCTCGATCTGGCAGTGCGCGCGGCGTCGACGCTCGCCTCGCGTTACCTGGAGCGGCGCGACCGGGTCGGGATCGTCTCGTTCGGCGGGATCCTGCGCTGGCTCGCGCCGGGGATGGGCATCGCCCAGCGCTACCGGATCGTCGACTCCCTGCTCGAGACGGAGATCGTCTTCAACTACGCCTGGAAGGACGTCTCGATCATTCCCTCGCGGACGCTGCCGCCGCAGGCGCTCGTGCTGGCGGTGACGCCGCTCCTCGACGAGCGCTCGGTGGCCGCGCTGCTCGATTTGCGCGCGCGTGGCTACGACCTCGCCGTCGTCGAGGTCTCGCCCGTGCCGTTCGTGCGACCGGGCGAGAGCGAGGCCGACCGGCTCGCCTACCGCCTCTGGCTGCTCCATCGGCAAGAGCTGCGCTCGCGCTACGAGCGGCTCGGCGTCGCGGTCGCGAGCTGGGACGGCGAGACACCGCTCGACGCGGCACTCGAGGGGGTGAGGGCATTCCGGCGACACGCGCGGCTCGCGCGCGCCTAGGCGCGGCCGCGGGTTCCGTCGCCATCGTCGGCGCGGTCGCGGCCTGGCTCGCGCTCGAGGCGGAGCAGGTGGGCTTACGGAGCGGCAACGCGACCGCCGGCGCACTTGCCATGCTCGTTCTCGCCTTCGGTCTCATCCTGCGGATTCCTGCGGTAGTCCCGGCAGGGATCGTGCTCGTAGGGCTCGGATACGCAGCGTCGCTCGCCGTCCAGAACGACGCGCTCGACGCTCGCGCGCCGGTCGTCGCCGCGGCGCTCTTCGCCGCCGCCGAGCTCGGCTACTGGTCGCTCGAGCTGCGCGACGCGGTCGCCGACGAGCCGGGCGCGTACCTGCGACGACTCGGCCTCCTGGCCGGACTGACGCTCGGCTCGCTCGCGCTCGGGCAGCTCCTGCTCGCCCTCGTCGACGTGAGCGAGCGCAGCGGGATCGCGATCGAGGCCGTCGGCGTCGTGGCGGCCGTCGCCGCGCTCGCGATCGTCGCTCTCGCGAGCCGCCGCCCCGCGCCGTAGCGAGGGACATGTCCGGGCTTTGACCCCGGCCGTGTGCGCTTCGGACACGTCCGTTCGCGGTCAGGCGAGGTCAGAGCGGACTCCGGGATGATGAGACACGTCCGTACCGGACATGTCAGGGGTCAAAGCCCGGCCATGTCCGCTCGAGACACGTCCAACGTCAGGCTGGAGCTCCGATGCGATCCGCTTCGGCGCCGCTTTCCTAGCGCAGCGCGAAGCGCTGCGCTAGCCCTTGGCGCCTTCGACAGGCGGCGGCTGCATCCCGAGGCCAGGAACGGGGCGCGGCTGGGGCTTCGGCTGGCGCTTGCGCTCCTCCTCGGCGTCGTGCTTCTGTGTCGGGGTCGGCTGGGCCTCCTCGGGGAAGACGGACTCCTCGGACTCGCCGGCGAGCAGCCGCTCGAACTGGTCCTTGTCGATCGTCTCGCGCTCGATCAGGATCGCGGAGAGCTGGTGCAGCTCCTCCATGTGCTCGCGCAGGACGCGATGCGCAGTCTCGTGCGCCTCCTCGATCACGCGGCGGATCTCGTCGTCGATCTCGCGCGCGATCTCGTCGGAGTAGTCCGGGTCGTTCCCCATCTCGCGGCCGAGGAACGGCTGATCGTGGTTGCGACCGAGCACGCGCGGGCCGAGCTTCTCGCTCATCCCGTAGCGCATGATCATCGCCTTCGAGGTCGCGGTCACCTTCTCGATGTCGTTCGCGGCGCCGGTCGTGACCTCGTGGAAGACGAGCTCCTCCGCGGCGCGACCGCCGAGCGTCATCGCGAGGTCGTCCATCAGCGACGACTTCGTGGTCAGATACCGATCCTCCGTCGGCAGCGAGACCGTGAGGCCGAGCGCCTGGCCGCGGGAGACGATCGTGATCTTGTGGATCGGGTTCGTGTTCTCGAGGTAGTGGCCGACGATCGCGTGGCCCATCTCGTGGTAGGCCGTGATCTTGCGCTCCTTCTCGCCGAGCAGCCGGGCCTTCTTCTCGGGGCCGGCGATCACGCGCATGATCCCCTCCTCGAGCTCCTCTTGACCGATCGTCTTCTTGCCCCAGCGCGCGGCGAGCAGCGCGGCCTCGTTGACGAGGTTCGCGAGATCGGCGCCCGTGAAGCCCGGGGTGCCGGCTGCGAGCACGTCGAGGTCGATCTCGGTCGCGAGCGGCTTGCCCTTCGAGTGCACCTCGAGGATCTTGCGGCGGCCGTTGCGGTCGGGCCGGTCGACGACGATCTGGCGGTCGAAGCGGCCCGGCCGGAGAAGCGCCGGATCGAGGATGTCGGGACGGTTCGTGGCGGCGATCAGGATGATGTTGTCCTTCATCTCGAAGCCGTCCATCTCGACGAGCAGCTGGTTCAGCGTCTGCTCGCGCTCGTCATGGCCGCCGCCGAGGCCGGCGCCGCGATGACGGCCGACCGCGTCGATCTCGTCCATGAAGATGATGCAGGGACTCGACTGCTTCGCCTGCTCGAAGAGATCCCGGACGCGCGAGGCGCCGACGCCGACGAACATCTCGACGAAGTCCGAGCCGGAGATCGAGAAGAACGGCACGCCCGCCTCGCCGGCGACGGCGCGCGCGAGCAGCGTCTTGCCGGTGCCGGGCGGCCCGTAGAGCAGGACGCCCTTCGGGATCCGCGCACCGAGCGCCTGGAACTTCTTCGGGTTCTCGAGGAACTCCTTGATCTCGTGGAGCTCCTCGACCGCCTCGTCCACGCCGGCGACGTCCTTGAAGCCGATCTTCGGCGAGTCGGGCGTCATCCGCTTGGCGCGGCTCTTGCCGAAGCTCATCACCTTGGAGCCGCCGCCCTGGACCTGGTTCATCAGGAAGATCCAGAAGCCGATCAGGAGCACGAAGGGGAGGATCGAGGTGAGGATCGAGACCCAGGTCGAGCCGCCCTTGCCCTTCGAGTCGTACGTGACCCCTTCCTTCTTGAGGGCGTTCTCGACCAGGAGCGCCGACTCGTTGCTCGGATAGTTGACCTTGATCTTGTCGCCGCCGACGAGCGTCGCGTTGAGCTGCTGCCGGTTCGGCGTGAACAGCACCTCCTGCACGTTCCCGTTGTCGATCTGGGCGATCAGCTGCGAGTAGGTGACCTTCTTCTCGCCGTCGCGCTTCGGGATCAGCGTCTGGCTCGCCAGCCATACGAGCAGGACGATGACGATCAAGGGGAAGAGCGCGCTGCGGAAGAATCGATTCACAAGGGGTCTGCGCGGAGGGTAGCAGCCTGGCTGCGTCCAACTTCCCCCGTTTGGGGCGCGTTTCGCGTCGTCATCAACCGTTAATGAGGCGGGATCAGATCGGCGTGCAGCACCGCCACGTAGGGGAGGTTGCGGTAGCGCTCGTCGAAGTCGAGCCCGTAGCCGATTACGAACCGATTCGGGATCTCGAAGCCCACGTAGGCAACGGGCACGTCGACCTCCCGCCGCTCGGGCTTCGTCAGGAGCGCGCAGATCTCGACCGTCGCGGGCTTGCGCGCCTTGAGGCTGCGCATCAGGTACGAGAGGGTGAGGCCGGAGTCGATGATGTCCTCGACGACGAGCACGTCGCGGCCCGAGATGTTGATGTCGAGGTCCTTGAGGATCCGAACGACCCCGGACGAGTCGGTCCCGGCGCCGTAGCTCGAGATCGCCATGAAGTCGATCTCGCACGGCACCGTCAGCTCCCGCATCAGGTCGGCCATGAAGAAGACAGCGCCTTTGAGGACGCCGACGAGCAGGAGATCGCGGCCGGCGTAGTCGCGGGAGATCTCGACGCCGAGCTCGGCGATCCGCGCCTGCAGCTCCTGCTCGCCGATCAGGATCTCGCCGACGCCCTCGTCCACGGTTACGCGCGCCGCCTCCACGTCACGGCTCCCTCCCAGCCCGGTGCCTCGGCGATGCCCGGCATCGCGATGACCTCCTCGCCGCGCACGACGAGCGGCCAGCCGTCGCGCTCCGCCTTCGGCACCTTCGCGTCCACGAGTAGATCCTGCACCTTCTTGCGACGACCCGCGAGCCGGTCTCCCGGCCGGCGCCCGCGCACCTCGAGCCCCTCGGCCGCCGACTCGATCGTCCACGGCCCCCACCTGATCGCCCCCTCGAGCCGGATCGTGTCGTACTCGCGCACCGCGCGGACGCCGCCGCCGAGGTCTGCGGTCTTCGTCCCGTCCCGGTTTGCAAGCAGCTCGACGAGCGTTCGCTCGAGCGTCCGCGGCAGGCGCGGCTCCTCGTCGGCGAGCGCGAGCAGGTTGCTCCGGGCGCGAGTGTCGAGCCGGTCGAGCAGCGGGAGGAGCTCGGCGCGGATCAGGCCGCGCTTCGTGTCGGCGTTCGACGAGTCGAGGCGGAAGGGCAGCTCGCGCTCACGGCAATACGCCTCGGTCTCCTCGCGCCAGACACCGAGCAGCGGCCGCACGACCCCGTCCTCGCGGCGCGACTTGACCCCGCCCGCTCGCCCGCTCGAGACGAGCCGATAGAGGACGGTCTCGACCTGATCCGAGGCTGTGTGACCGGTCGCGCGGAGGCCGCGGCCCTCTGTCGCCGAGTAGCGGATTGCTCGCAGCGCGGCCTCGGAGGCACCAAGTAACAGACTGCTACTTTGCTCGGGCTCGAGCACGTCGGCGTCGAAGGTCTCGCGGCAGAAGCGGGCGTCCTCCTCGGAATCCGCGCCACGGAGACCGTGGTTCACGTGCACGGCCGAGACGCGGTAGCCGAGCGCGCCGAGCGCGTGCCAGAGGCAGGTCGAGTCGGCGCCGCCCGAGACGAGGCACGCTACCTCACCTCCCGGTGGGATCAGGTCGTGCTGCCGGATGGAGGCTTCGATGCGCCCGAGCATGGGCGTCATTGTCGCGCACGTGGCGGAGAGGAGGCGCGAGAAGCTTGTGTTGGAACAACACAAGCTTCCTTCACCCGCGCAACCAAGCGACGGAGAGACGCTTGTGTTGGAACAACACAAAGTCTGCTCGGCAGGTCAGAACGCCGGCGCAGTCGTCCAGGCTTCGAGGAGCTCTATCGCTCGGTCGAGCTCCGCGCGGTCGAGCCGGTAGGGCGAGGCGGGCTGGACGTGCTCGAGGATCCGGACAGGTGGGCTGCCCGCTACGGCGAGGAGGAGATACCGAACTTGCGCCCCGTGCGCCACCAGCCCGATTCGGTCCTCCGATCGCCCGAGTAGGAGGCCGAAGCCGCGCGCGTACCGCCGCGCAGCCGCGGCCCTGCTCTCACCGCCGCCCGGACACTCGTCCTCTGGTCCCGAAGAGCTCGCCCAAGCCTCATAACCGTTGCCCGAGCGAGTCCCCTCCCAGCGGCCGAAGCGGATCTCGTCGAGCTCCGGGATCTCGAGCAGCGGCGTGTCCGGCCAGGCGAGCTCCGCGGTGCGACGCGTCCTCGCGAACCTCGTGTGCGCGGCGAGGTCGACCGGCCCGACGGCCGCGCCGAGCGCGCGCGCCTGCTCCTCGCCTCGTGCGGTCAGCCCGACGATGACTTCCGGATCCCCGTTGAGGACGTTGTCGGCGTTGAGCTCGCTCTCGCCGTGACGCGCGACGACGAGCTCCCTCACAGGAGGACGCTGCGGTAGTCCAGCGCGTGCGTCATCCCGACCGTCTCGTAGAGGCCGATCGCCGCGTCGTTGTCGGCTCGCACGAACAAGCAGACGTGTGGAACGCGCCCGAGCAGCAGCCGGATCAGATCCCGCAACCCCGCGGCGGCGTTGCCCTCGCCTCGCGCCTGCGGGTCCGTCCACACCTGCTGGAGCTGAATCGCGGACGGCGTCCACGCCGATGCCTCGGCCTTGAAGAGGATCACACCGTCCTCTTCCCAGAGCCACGAGCGGCCCTCCTCGACCTGGGAGCGCGTCCGCCAGCGGAACCCGTCGGCGTCGCGCGAGAGCGGGTCGACGCCGAGCTCGAGCTCGTGCGCGGCAGCGCAGGCCGGTACGAGCAGGGGCAGATCGTCGACCGAGGCCGCCCGGAGCGCCGAGCCGCCCGACTCGGGAGGCTCCGAGCTGACGTAGACGGGCTGACCCGGCCGATCCTCGCGCGGCGGATCGACGCGACGCATCAGGTCCTCCCAGAGCTCACCGACGGCCCCTTGCTCGCCGATCAGCATTCGCGCTCCCACCTGCGCGGCCGCCTCCGCGAAGGCACCGCACCCGCGTCCGGACGGCACCACGTTCGTGCCGGTGTGGCAGAGCGCGACGAGCCGCCCGTCCTCCTCGAGCCCGGCGAAACGGCCGAGCCCTCGGCGCGCCACGTCCTCGAGGAAGACGCGCTCGACGGGATCCTCGGCGCAGTACGCGAGGATCTGCGCCGGCTCCGGCTCGACGAGGTGGGGCATCGCCGCATCCTGCCGGATCACCGCAGTTTCTTCGACGGGAGCTCGATTCGCGCAGCGGCGAGAGTGCGCGACGCAACATCTTCGACTCACGGACTTCCAGGTTCGAGCAAACCCTTGTGTTGCAACAACACAAGCGCCTTTCGCACTACGCAACCACGACGTTGAGCCAAGTGCTTGTGTTGTTCCAACACAAAGACCCGGTCGCTCTCTCACCATGCGGCGACGCCAGCTAGATTCTGCCGATGCCGATCCACCTGAGAGCCGAGCCCGGCGACTACGCCGAGGCGTGCCTGCTCCCCGGCGACCCTCTCCGGGCCAAGTACATCGCCGATTCCTATCTCGAGGACGTCCAGCAACGGAACTCCGAGCGCGGACTGCTCGGCTACACGGGCACGTACGAGGGCAAGCCGGTCTCCGTCCAGGGCACGGGCATGGGTTGTCCGGGCGCGACGATCGTCTTCGAGGAGCTCGTCCAGCTCGGCGTCAAGAAGCTCCTCCGTGTCGGCACCTGCGGCGGCCTCCAGCCTCAGCATGCACTCGGCGACCTGATCGTCGCGCTCTCCGCCGTTCCTGCCGACTCGACCGCGATGCACCTCGTCGCGAACGAGCCGCACTGCCCGACGGCGAGCTGGGCGCTGATCCACGGCGCCGTCCACGTCGCCAAGGAGCTCGGCCAACCGATGCACGTCGGCCCGATCGTCTCGAGCGACCTCTTCTACAACCCGGACGAGGGCCAGTATGAGCGCTGGTCGAAGCGTGGCGTGCTCGCCGTCGAGATGGAGGCCGCGGCGCTCTTCACCGTCGGCGCGCTCCGCGGCGTCCAGGCGGGCTGCCTCCTCGTTGTCAGCGACATCGTCGTCGAGGGCGAGTTCAAGCGGATCTCCGACGAGGCGATGCAGGCCGCGGTCGATCGGATGACGCGCGTCGCCCTCGCGACCGCCACCTCTCATTAGCACCGTCTTCCTCGTCAATCCGGCGTCCGCGAATGGGACGACGGGCAAGCGCTGGCCGGAGCTGGCGCGTCGCGCGGCCACCCGCGGGCTCGAGGGCGCTACCCTCTTCTCGGAGCGGCCGGGACACCTCGGTCAGCTCGCACGCGGGGCCGTGAACGGCGGAGCCTCGCTCCTCGTCGTCGTCGGCGGCGACGGCTCGGTGAACGAGGTCGCGAACGGGATCCACGACCTCCCGGACGTCGAGATCGCCGTGATCGCCCGCGGAACGGGTTGGGACTTCGTCCGCACCTACGAGATCCCGCACGCCGTCGACGGCGCGATCGACGTGGCCCTGACCGGGCGCGCCCGTACGATCGACCTCGGTCGCGTCCTCTATCGCGCCTGGGACGGCACCGAGGCGGAGTCCTACTTCGCGAACGTCGCGAGCGCGGGGATGAGCGGCGCGATCGCGAAGCGCGCGAACGAGACCACGAAGGCGCTCGGCGGGAAGGTCTCGTACCTCGTTGCGACGCTGGCCGTCTTCGCGCGGTGGCAGAACTCGGAGGTGCGACTCTCGGTGGACGACGAGATCCGCGGCGGGCGGATGCACGACGTCGTCGTCGCGAACGGCCGCTCGTTCGGGGGCGGAATGAAGATCTGTCCCGACGCGGAGCCGGACGACGGCCTCTTCGACGTGCTCACGATCGGCGACCTGACCAAGCGCGACCTACTCGTGACGCTGCCGAAGACCTATCGCGGCAGCCATCTGCCGCATCCGAAGGCGGAACTGCTGCGAGGCGCGACGGTGACGATCGACGCCGACGTCCCGCTCCCGATCGAGCTCGACGGCGAGCAGCCGGGAACGACGCCTGTGCGCTTCGAGCTCGTGCCGAAGGCCCTGCGCGTGCGCGTACCGGACTAGGGGGCTAGGCCGGGGGTTTCTGCGGTACGGCCGGCTTCTTCGCGACGGCC
>JANDLU010000043.1 GCA_024330215.1 Candidatus Gaiellasilicea maunaloa | reverse complement strand
CTGCTCGAGCGCAAGCTTCCTCCCCCGCTCCCGGAGTCGCCGCTGCACCGTGTCGAGCCGGTTCAGGAGCGGCCCGATCGACTCGACCGACAGCCAACCCTCGGTCGCCCACTGGCGCAGCGCGGCGGTGTGCCAGGCTCGGAGCGCAGCCGTCAGTTGCGCGGGGCTCTCGATCGGGAGATCCTCGAGGCGCGGCCGGATTCGCGCGGTGTCGACGACGCGGTAGCCGAAGTGCCCACCGGGCAGCTCGACGTGCGGAACGAGAGCCGACTGGACGAGCGTTGCCTCCGCCTGCGCCCAGACGACCCCCGTGAGGACGCCCACGTGCCCTCGCTCGACGAGCCCGAAGCGACCGGCGCGGCCCGCGATCTGCGCTATCTCCCAGGAGTGGAGATCCCGTCGCTCAACCCCGTCGAACTTCGTCGTCTCGGCGAAGAGGAGCGTCTCGCAGGGCAGGTTGACGCCGTGGCCGAGCACGTCGGTCGAGGCGCAGAAGTCGGCCTGGCCGTTGAGGAAACGATCGATTTCGACTCGGCGCGAGGCGAGCGGCATCGCGCCGTACAGCACGGTCACCCGGCCCGCATGACGACGGTTGAGCTCTCCGGCGAGCGCGAGCACCGCGCGACGGCTGAACGCGACGACGACGGTGCCCGGCCGCAGCGCGTTGAAGGCGACCTCGCCGGTCCAGTCGAGCGGCGCCTTGCGCTCGAAGAAGCGGATCTCGGCTTCCGGAAAGGCGTTCTGGACGAGCGGCAACGCCTCGACCGCTCCGAGCAGGAGAATGTGCCGATACTCGCCGGCGAGCAGCAGACGCGTCCAAGCCGAGCCGCGCTCCTCGTCCTCGGCCCACTGGATCTCGTCGAGCACCAGCACCTCGCCCCGCAACGGCGCCATCTCAGCGGTACAGCAGACGATCGGCGCGTCCTCGTTGACGCGCTCCTCCCCCGTGATCAGACCGACGTGCTCGGCCCCGATCTGAGCGGAGAGCTTCCGGTGCGCCTCCTGCGCGAGCATTCGCAACGGCGCGGCGAAGATGCCGCGCCCGGACTCGGCGAGGAACTCGAGCGCCGCGTGCGTCTTGCCGGAGTTTGTCGGTCCGAGGTGGGCGACGACCGTGTCCGGCTCGGCGGCTCGCGTCGGGAGCCGGATCTCCGGCTCGGCGAGCCGAGGAACGTGGCGTTCCTGGCGCGCGCGCCGCTGCGCGCGACTCGGCCGCTTCTGGCGGCCGCCGCGATGCTCCCTACGGGAGGCCAAGCTCAGACGTTCAGAAAGCGGCGGATGGTCAAGCCGGACCCGACGGCCCCGACCGTGATCCCGACGACGAGGATGATCGCCGAGACATAGACGAACGGCCACGCCTGGATGTCGGAGCTCGTGCTCAGACGGTTCGTGATCGCGGGTAAGGCCGCCTCTTTCGCGAGCAGCAGCATCACGATCGCGATCACCGAGCCGACGACGCCGCAGATCAGGCCTTCGAGCATGAACGGCCCGCGCACGAACCAGTTGGTGGCCCCGACGAGCTTCATCACCTCGATCTCCCGTCTTCGCGAGAAGATCGAGAGCCGGATCGTGTTCGCGATCAAGAGCGCAGAGGAGACGAGGAGGACGATCGTGGCGACGAGAAAAGCGAGCGTGAGCACGCGGGCGACGTTCACCACCTGATCCGAGACCTCGTCGCCGTCCTTGATCTCCTCGACCCCCGGCGGCTTGGTCGGCTGGCGCAGCGACGCGCTGACGAGCTTCACGTCGGCACCGTCGCGCGCCTTCACCTCGAAGGCGTCCGGAAGCGGGTTCGAGCTCAGGTTCTCGACGAGTTGCGGCGTCTGCCTACGCATCCGGTCGAGCGCCTCGGCCTTCGAGACGAACGTGACCTCGTCGACCAGCCGACTCGACGCGAGCTGCTGTCGCACGGCGTTGATCTGCGCCGGCGTCGCCGCCTTCGCGCACGTGTCCTCGGTGCAGAAGTAGACCTTGACGAGCAACTTCTCCTTCTGGGTCTCGCCGAAGTCCTGCGCCCAGGAGCCGAGCGCGATGAAGAGGCCGAGCAGGAACATCCCGATCAGGACCGTCATCGTCGCCGCCACCGTCGTGGACACGTTCGCCGCGAGCGAGCGGAAGGACTCCGAGAAGAGGAGCTTGATCCTCATTCGGACGTGTAGCCCCCACGACGCTCGTCCCGCGCGAGCCGCCCGTCCTCGAGGGCGATCACGCGCTTGCGCATCTTGTCGACCATCTCGCGGTCGTGGGTGACCATCAGGATCGTGGTGCCCGCGCGGTTGATGCGGTAGAGGAGCTGCATGATCCCGACCGACGTGTCCGGGTCCAGGTTCCCTGTCGGCTCGTCGCAGATCAGGAGCGGCGGGTGGTTGACGACGGCGCGCGCGATCGAGACGCGCTGCTGCTCGCCGCCGGAGAGCTCCTCCGGGAGCGACCCGGTCTTGTCGGAGAGGCCGACGAGGGAGAGCACCTCGGGCACGTTGCGCCGGATGCTCGCCTTGCTCTCGCCCTGCACCTTCAGCGCGTAGGCGATGTTCCCGCCGGCCGTTCGGTTCGGGAGCAGCTTGAAGTCCTGGAAGACGCAGCCGACGTTGCGGCGGAGCAGCGGCACGCGCGAGCGTTTGAGCCGGGTGAGGTCGCGGCCGCCGACGACGACCCGGCCCGAGGTCGGCTCCAGCTCCTTCAGGAGGAGGCGAATCATCGTCGACTTGCCCGAGCCGGACGCGCCGACGACGAAAACGAACTCGCCCTTGTCGATCGCGAAGGAGACATCGTTCAGGGCGCTCACGTTCGGCTCGTAGATCTTGGTCACCCGCTCGAACACGATCATCGTCCCCGAGCTCGGGTCGATCGGCTGCTCGACGGATTCGAAGAGCGGGTCGCCGCCGTTGCCGGCCACGCCGTTGGCGCCCGTGCTTGCGTCGGAGGGAGCTACTTGGGTGTGGACGTCGGATTCCTGCACCGGATTCGAAGAGGAAGCCCCCGCACGGCCGCCCGAGAGGTGGCGAGGCGCTCCGGTCTCTGGAGCCATCAGTCTAGCCGACGTAGGCGTCTAAACGACCCGCCCGGTCGCCTTCGCGAGGAGATAGGCATGGACGAATCCGTCGAGATTCCCGTCGAGAACGCCCTGCGTGTTGCCCACTTCGAAGTCGGTTCGATGATCCTTGACGAGCTGGTACGGGTGGAGCACATAGCTGCGGATTTGACTCCCGAAGCCGATGTCCTGCGCAGCTCCTCGCTCCTTGGCGAGCTCGGCTTCCCGCTCCTCCTCCTGCAGCTCGACGAGCCGGGACTTGAGGATCCGCAGCGCCGTCTGCTTGTTCGAGGTCTGCGAGCGCTCGTTCTGGCACTGGACGACGATCCCCGACGGGATGTGGGTGACCCGAACCGCCGAATCGGTCTTGTTCACGTGCTGGCCGCCGGCGCCGGACGCTCGGTAGGTGTCGATCCGGAGGTCGGTCTCGTCGATCTCGACCTCGCTCTCATCTGCGAGGAGCGGCGCGACGACGACCTGCGAGAACGCGGTGTGGCGGCGGTGAGCACTGTCGAACGGCGACTGGCGGACGAGCCGGTGGACGCCGCGCTCGGCCTTCATGATCCCGTAGGCGTTCTCGCCCTTGACGGTGAACGTGGCCGACTTGAGGCCCGCCTCCTCCCCCGGGCTCGCCTCGATCAGGTCGGCCTGGAAGCCGCGGTCGTCTGCCCAGCGCAGGTACATCCGGAGCATCATCTCGGCCCAGTCCTGGGCGTCCGTTCCGCCGGTGCCGGAGTGGATCGAGGCAACCGCGTCGCCGCCGTCGTACTCGCCGGTGAAGAGCGCGTCCTCCTGAAGGCGCGCGAGCTCGCCTCGGAGGGGCTGGAGTTGCGCCTCGATCTCGGCGCCGAGGTCGGGATCCATCGCGAGCAGCTCGGCCGCATCGTCGTGCTCGCGTTGGAGCCTCTCGTAGCGCTCGAGGCGTTTGCTCAGGCGGGAGTGCTCGGTCGAGACGCGCGCGGCGCGGGTCTGGTCATCCCAGAAGCCGGGCTGTCCAAGCTCCCCTTCGAGCTCGGCTATGCGAGCTGAGACGGTGTCCGGGTCAAAGGTAATCACGAACCCAGGCGAGCTGGGCTCTGATCTCCTCGAGCTGCTGGTCGAGCGGGATCGCGGTCTCGGGCATCCGCCGATCCTAGCCCACGTGCCCCCAGGGGGCCGGTGAGGGCCCCTGAGAACACGGTACGCCCGAACCTGTCACAGAGGTGTGGCGGCTTCGAGCCAGATGTGTGCCGGTTACCATCCGCGCATGGCGGAGGGCCGACTCGTCTACTCGACCGACGGCGGCGACCGTCGCCGCGAGAAGGTCGCACCAAACCCGGAGCCGAGGCTCCCCGACGACGGGATCGTCCGGATCTTCCGCGAGAAGGGCGGCCGCGGGGGCAGGACGGTGACGGTCGTCCGCGGTCTTCCGGATGGCGACCTCGGGCTCATCGCGAGCGAGGTGAAGCGACGCTGCGGCTCGGGGGGCGCGGTCACGGCGGGAGCCGTCGAGATCCAGGGCGACCACCGCGACAGGACCGCCGAGCTCCTCGCGCAGAAGGGCTACCGGGTCAAGCTGGCGGGCGGCTGAGCGCGGCGCGATCGCTGATGGTTTCTCGGGGGCGGCCGCCGGCAGCACAACCAGAGCCGCGAGGTCTCAGTCTCGCGAGATCGCTGGACATGGCTCTACTGTCCCCTGACAGGAGCCGACTCGCCCAAAGCTGCCGGTCAAATCCGATCCTTGCTGGCGCGAATCGAGAACAGGAATGGCACGTCGTTCCGGTCCGGCAGCCTCCACCAAGCGTCTTCCCCTCTCACCATTCCCGGAACCCGCTGTGAGGCCGCGAACGGGAACTCGTGGAGAAACTCGATCCGAAGACCCTCGCCGGCGAGCGCGCTCACCACATCGGCGAGCGAATGCTGCCACTGATAAGACATCGCGTTGGCAAGGACGGCTTCGGGATCGGCGTACGTGCTGCCTCCCGGCACCTCGACCGGCCCGACATCGAAGTATGGCTCCACAGCGACGAGTCTTCCATCTTGCTCTTCGAGCATCACGCCGACCGGATGGCCGTCGACGAGATAGAAGAATCCGCCCTCCGCGAGAAAGTGCGCGACAAGCTGCGCCCAGCGGACGAGATCGGGGAGCCAGACGAGAACGCCGTAGGAGGCGAAGACGATGTCGAACCGTTCCCGGAGGTGCGACCGCAACTCGTAGACGTCCGAACAGACAAAGCTCGCCTCGAGCTCGAGCTCGGCTGCGAGCTCACGCGCTAGCGCGATCGCCTCGGATGAGAAATCGACGCCGGTGACAGACGCTCCGAGCCGTGCCCACGAGAGGGTGTCGAGCCCGAAATGGCACTGCAGGTGTAAGAGGCGCTTCCCACGAACGTCGCCGACCTCTTCCAGCTCGAGAGCTCTAAGCGTTTGCTGCCCAGCTCTGAATCCCGCTACGTCGTAGAAGTCCGACGCGGCGTGAACAATCGTTCGCTCGTTCCACTGAGCTCGATTGACGTCGAGCTCGTGCGCCATCGCTAGGCGCCGTGGCAGCGCTTGAACTTCTTGCCGCTCCCGCACCAGCACGGGTCGTTGCGACCGACCTGCTTCGTCTCGTCGTTCACGACCGTGCCCTGAGTCGCGGCGCCGTTCGAGCGAGGTGCGGGCGCCAGCGCCGTCGCGACACCTGCTCCCGCGCCGGCGGCCGCGATCGCGTCGGCACCCGCAGCGGTCTCGTGCTGATAGGCGAGCGCACCCTGCGGCTGCTCCGGCGGCTGGAGGTCGGGCGGCTGCTGCACCTCGATCTGCGCGTGGAAGAGCGTCACGATGACCTCCTCGCGGATGACGACGCTGAGCTCCTCGAACATCTTGTGGCCCTCGCCGCGGTACTCGACAAGGGGATCCTTCTGGGCCATCGCGCGGAGGTGGATCCCGTCGCGCAGGTAGTCCATCGAGTCGAGGTGCTCGCGCCAGCGCGAGTCGACGACCTGGAGGATCACATAGCGCTCGACCTCGCGCATCAGCTCGGTGCCGAGCTCCTGCTCCTTCTCGTCGTACGTCTCGAGAGCGTCCTCGACGAACTCCTCGATCAGCGCCTCCCGGTCGAGCTCGACCTCCTCCTGCAGCTCCTCGACCGTGATGTCGGTGCCGTAGAACCCCTGCATCTGGACGACGAGCCCGGGGAGATCCCATTCCTCGGCGAAGTCGGTCTCCGTGTGGTTCGCCACGTTGCCCGCCACGACCTCGTGGATCCAGGCCTTTACGTCCTCGGAGAGATCCTCGCCGTCGAGGACGCGCCGCCGCTGCTCGTAGATGACGCTGCGCTGCGTGTTCATCACGTCGTCGTACTTGAGGACGTTCTTGCGCGAGACGAAGTTCTGCTCCTCGACCTTCTTCTGCGCGCCCTCGATCTGACGCGAGAGGATCCCCGCCTCCATCGGCTGGTCGTCGGGCAGCTTGAAGCGCTCCATGATCCCGTGGATCCGGTCGCCGGCGAAGAGACGCACGAGGTCGTCCTGGGCCGAGAGGTAGAAGCGCGTCTCTCCCGGATCGCCCTGACGGCCTGAACGGCCGCGGAGCTGGTTGTCGATCCGGCGCGATTCGTGCCGCTCGGTCGCGAGCACATAGAGGCCGCCCAGATCGACGACTCCCTCGCCGAGCTTGATGTCGACGCCGCGGCCGGCCATGTTGGTCGCGATCGTGACGAGGCCGGGCTGACCCGCATCCTTGATGATCTCCGACTCGCGCTCGTGCTCCTTCGCATTCAGGACGTTGTGCGGAATCCCGCGCCTCGTCATCAACTGAGATAGGTACTCGGAGGCTTCGACGGCGATCGTGCCGACGAGCACGGGCTGGCCCTTCTCGTGCCGCTCGGCGATGTCGTCGATCACCGCCGCGAACTTCGCCTCCTTCGTCTTGAAGATGAAGTCGTTCTCGTCGCCGCGGGCGACCGGGACGTTCGTGGGGATCTCGACGACGTGGAGGTCGTAGATCTCGACGAACTCCTTCTCCTCGGTCTTCGCGGTTCCGGTCATCCCGGCGAGCTTCTCGTAGAGGCGGAAGTAGTTCTGGAGGGTGATCGTCGCGAGGGTGACGTTCTCCTCCTGGATCCGGACGCCCTCCTTAGCCTCGATCGCCTGGTGCAGGCCCTCGCTCCAGCGGCGCCCCTCCATGATCCGGCCCGTGTACTCGTCGACGATCTTGACCTCGCCCTCCTGGATCACGTAGTCGACGTCGCGCTGGTAGAGCGATTGCGCCTTCAGCGCCTGGATCAGGTGGTTGACGAGCTGGACGTTGCGCGGGTCGTAGAGGTTCTCGATCCCGAGCGTGCGCTCGACGGCGTCGATCGCGGTCTGGGCCGGGGAGATCGTCTTGTGCTTCTCGTCGTAGAGGAAGTCGGCGCCGGAAAGCTCGGTCTCGTCCTCGCCCTTCTCGGTCTTCCGGGTCGCGGGGGCGCCGGTCAGGCCCTTGGCGATCCGGGCGAAGTCGTAGTAGGTCGTCGCCGCGGTCTCGGGCTCGCCGGAGATGATCAGCGGAGTCCGCGCCTCGTCGATCAGGATCGAGTCGACCTCGTCGACGATCGCGAAGGCATGGCTGCGCTGGACGAGGCCTTCCTTCGAGACGGCCATGTTGTCGCGGAGGTAGTCGAAGCCGAACTCGGAGTTCGTGCCGTAGGTGATGTCGGCCCCGTAGGCCTCCTGGCGCTGGGCGAACGGCATCATGTTCTGGATGAAGCCGACGGTCATTCCGAGCAGCTCGAAGACGGGCTGGTTCCACTCGGCGTCGCGCTTGGCAAGGTAGTCGTTCACCGTGACGAGGTGGACGCCGGTTCCGGGCAGCGCGTTCAGGTAGAGCGCGGTGCAAGCGACGAACGTCTTGCCCTCACCGGTCTTCATCTCGGCGATGTCGCCCTCGTGGAGGACGATCCCGCCCATCATCTGGACGTCGAACATCCGCTGCTGCGACTCCCGCCAGCGCGCCTCGCGGACTGCCGCATACGCCTCGAAGAGCAGCTCGTCGAGGCTCTCGCCGGCCTCGAGGCGCTCCCGGAGCTTCGCCGTCGTGCCGCGGAGCTCGTCGTCGGAGAGCGCCTGGAAGTCGGGCTCGAGCGAGGCGATGTAGGCGGCCTGCTGGTGAAGGCGCTTGACGCGCCGGCCCTCGCCGAAGCGGAGGACCTTGTCGAACTTCCCGAAGTCGGCGGACGGCACGGCCACAGGGTAGCCGCTGCCGAGTTTCTTCACGTCACCGTCATGGGCGTCTAACAGCCGGGAGTTACCCTCTCCCGCGTGAGATGGCTCTTCTTCCTGGGCACCCTGATCGCGCTGGTCCCGACGGCCGCTGCCGCACCGATCCTCTCCGTGACCGCCCCGGCCCCGGTAATCGCCCTGGCGGCCGACGGGAGTCGCGTCGCCTACGCGGCCGGCTTCTCCGCAGGCGATTGCAACCGCGTGCGGCTCTGGAACCTCGACCCCGTCGGGGTGACGAGGCTTGGCCGTGGCACGTCTTGCGTACGCACGAGCACCGGCACTGCGATCACCTCGCTGGCGCTCGCGGGACGCCGGGCCCTCTGGCTCCACGTGACGGGAGGCAATATCCGCGAGTGGAGCCTGTGGACCGCCACGGGCCACCTGCCGGTCGCCCGGCGGCTGCGCATGTCGCGAGCCGATGCCGACGACCCCGCACCGATCGTGCTCGGCTCGGGCGATTCCACGCGGCTCGGCGGCATCCTTCCCTACGCCGTCGGCCGTACGGTCACAGCGCTTCGCGTGAACGGCTCGCGGCGCTTCACCTGGACTGCACCGGCCCGGGTGGTCGCCCTCGCGGCGAGCGAAGGTGTGCTGGCAGTCGCAGTCGAAGGCGGACGGGTCATCGTTCTCGACGACAACGGGCTGATTCTGCGCACGGAGGAGTTCGCGCGGACGGCAGAGGTCGTCCGGCTCACCCCTAACGCCCTCCTCGTCCAGTCGGGCAGGAGCCTCGAGCTACGCGAGAACGGAGGCGCTCGGTTCTACAGTCTGATCGCAGGTGTCCGGCTCGCCGACGCGAATGACGACCACGCCATCCTCGTCGGTGGTGGCAAGGTGCGGAGACTCGAGCTGGGCTCGAGGAGTGGCGCCGTGATCGCGAGCGGCGCACTCGCGACGCTCGCGGGTGCGCAGGTGGCCGTCGCCTCGGGGCGTCGCGTCCGCTTCTATCCGCTTCCCTAGAGCCGGTTCAGCTCGACCTCCCAGAGCGTCTCGTCGAGGCGCTGTGCGGTCACTACGACGTCGTCGCCGGCGAGCCGCTCGAGCGTCGGAATCGAGCCGAACGCCGTCATCCCATCGACCTCCAGCGTGCGCTCGCCGTTCCGGACGGTCAGCGTGGCGCGGTCGCCGTCGACGTCCTCCGGCACTTCGACCACCTGAACCCGCCGAGCAGCGACCGCCCAGAGGCCGTCGCCGCGGCGAACAGCCTCGGCGCGGTACGGAGCCTCGACCGAGCCCTCGAGTGCGTCCGCAAGTGGATCGAGATCGAGGTCGTCCGTCTCGGTGAGGATCGAACCGTCCACGAGCACGACGAAGCGCGCTTCGTCCCCCGCGAGCTCGGGCGCCTCGGCGGTCGCAACCGCATCCCATTCGCGCTGACGGTGGATGCCGTGGATCCCGACCTCGCCCCAGCGCGGCCCGGTGTCGAAAGGTCCCTGCTCGGCCGGCGTCATCCCGCCCTCGCGGGCGAGCTGTTCGTGCAGCGGTTGGCGCTTCCGCCAGAACATCAGCGCCGGACGACCATCAGGCCTGCGGCTCGATGTGACCGTAGTCGCCATCGCGACGCCGGTAGACGACGTCGGTCTTGCCGGTCGCTTCGTTCTGGAAGACGAAAAAGTCGTGTCCGACAAGCTCGAGCTGGAGGACGGCCTCCTCGGCGGAGAGTGGCTGCAGGTCGAATCGCTTCGACTTGACGATCATCGTGTCGAGCTGCTCCGCCGTGAAGTTCGGCTCCTGCGACGCAGCCTGGCCGTTCGCGCTCGCCCGCCGGCCGCTCTCGCGCCGGCTCCGCTTGGCACGGTAGCGCTGCACCTGGCGCTCGAGCTTCGCCACGAGCTGATCGATCGAGGACTCGAAGGCTGTCGAGCGCTCGCTCGCGCGGAGCGTCGGTCCCTTCGTCCAGATCGTCGCTTCGGCGACATGGTCATCTGCGATCGACGGATTGTGCTCGACCGCGAGCTCGAGCTCGAGCTGGGTCGGATCGGCGAGCTGTCGCTCGAGCCTGCCGAGCTTTTCTTCGGCATACCTCCGGATCTGATCGGTGACCTCGACGTTTCGGCCCTTGACCTGAAGTCGCATCGCGTCTCCTTCTGTCCGGCGGTGATCTCAGGTTAACGAACCGTCAGCGGACCGCACGAGCGAATGTTACGACCTCGACCGTGCGCGCACCTCCCTTCCTGAGCGCGGAGGCCGCGGCGGCGACGGTGGCTCCGCTCGTATAGACGTCGTCGACGAGGCAGACGAGACCCGGCGAGGCGCGGGCCGGCGCGAACGCCCCTGCCACGTTGCCCCGACGCTCCTTCAGCCCCAGCCCACGCTGCGGCCTGACCGTGCGGACGCGGCGAACGAGCGGCTCGACGGGCAGTTCCCACGCTCTCCCAAGCTCGCGGGCAAGCGACTCCGCAGGGCGGTGCCCTCGCTCGAGCGACCGGTCGCGATCCGCCGGGACGAACGCGAGCGCCGCCACCGGGGGCCGCGCAAGCGACTCGACGATGATCGCGGCCGCGAGTCGCGCGAGATGCCGCTGGCCGCGCTCCTTCCAGGCCGAGACGAGCTTCCGCGCGGTCTTGTCGTAGACGATCGCCGCGCGAGCGGACGCGAAGGAAAGCCGCCGCCCTCGACATTCGGCACAACGACGGATGGGCCATGCTCCCGGCGAGCCGCAACGATCGCAGAGCGGTGGCGCCAGTCTCACGAGGTTGTCGCGGCAGGCGTCGCAGAACGAGGATCCGAGCGTTCCGCACGAAGCGCAGCGGCGAGGAAGGAGGAGGTCGAGCACACCGTCGACGCTACCGGCCGACCTGTCATGAAACCGTCACGACTTCGTGTCGAAACCGTGCCAAACCGTTACTCGAGCGGCGAGGTCGCCAGCAGCTCGCGCAGTGGCTCGCGAGCCGCTTCGAGATCGTCAGGCGTCTTGATCGGGAAGAATCGTCCGCGCGGCCCGGAACGCGGCACCTCGAGATACGTCGTCGGCATGAACGCCGTCAGCTCGTGGAAGAGATGCTCGAGCTGAACCGCGACCCGACCGTCGACCGTCTTCTCGACGTAGAGCCACGTCAGGTCGTAGGCCCGCTCGAGCGCGTCGAGCTGGATTGTGAGCGTATTGACGTTGAAGACGGCGATCCGACGCGTGTCGAAGCCGGGCGGGAAGCGCGGGCCTTCGAGCAGCAACAGGCGACCGTCGACTCGCGCCGGCGCGCCGCCGAGATCTCCGGCCTTGCGGGCAACCTCGGTCGTCACCGGCCTGCCGCCGAGCAGGTGCATCCCGAGCACCGAGGGATCGATTCGAGCGCCGAGATTGTCGACATTCGAGACCATCACGGTCCGCACGCCGCGTTCCCGCAGGCGCTCGAGCGTCCCCGACCGCGCGAACGCGTCGAGGAAGTCACCGTGACCCGGGCTGTACAGGGAGACGCGTCCATCGTCGCCGCGGAAGAGCGAGCCGTCGGGATCCAGACGCAGCGAGACGTATTGAGAGAAGATCAGCGGCTCGGGCAGGTCGCGCTCGGCGAGGAAGTCGCGGACGGTGCCGTCGGTCGCGAAGCTCGTCATCAGCGCGGTCGGGATCTCGGTGTCGAGCTCTGCTGCGACCTCGGCGGTCTGCGCGAGCTTCAGCTCCAGGAAGCTCCGGCCGTCGAGTACCGCAACCGTGCCCTTGACCACGCCGCCAAACCGGGTCGCCATCCCGCCGGTGAGGACGACGGACGCGACCTCGCCGCGTCTGAGCGCGGCCAGCCCCGCCTTCCGCACCCGCTCGTCCTCCCCGCGTTCGGGCAAGCGCTCGATGTCGCCCGGGAGTGGCGGCTCCACCTCGCCGCCGACGGCGTTCGATTCCGGCGAGAGCGACCCGTCGGCGACCCGGGCCCGGAGCGCGAGGAACGCTTCCTCGTCGAAGCCGTACCGCTCGAGCGTCGCGCGGCTCTCGCGATCGATCTCGTCGAGCAGAGTCACGCCGCTCGCACCACGCGCGGAAGGCTCACCGCGAAAGGCGCCCTGTGGACGCCCTCCTCGGTGACGATCGCGGCGATCAACGCGGCGGGAGTGACGTCGAAGGCCGGGTTCCGCGCCGGAAACCGGGTCGTCACTTCCGCCCCGTCGCGCTCCTCGATCGGGATCTCCGCGCCCGTCGGCATCTCCGGGTCGATCGTCGAGGTCGGCGCGACCACGTAGAGCGGGAGCCCATGGTAGGCGGCGGCCACCGCGAGGCCATAGGTGCCGATCTTGTTCGCCGCGTCGCCGTTGGCGGCAATCCGGTCGGCTCCGGTGACGACGCAGTCGACCTCGCCGAGCGCCATCAGGTGCGCCGCCGCCGAGTCGGCAATCACGGCGTGCGGGATTCCGAGCTCCTCGAGCTCCCACGCGGTCAGGCGGGCCCCCTGGAGGAGCGGGCGCGTCTCGCCGACGAGGACGCTTTCGAGCAGCCCCCGCTTCCATGCAGCCCTGAGCGCGCCGACAGCAGAGCCGTAGCCACTCGTCGCGAGCCCGCCTGCGTTGCAGTGGGTCAAGGCGCGCGTTGCCGGGCCGAAGAGCTCGGCTGCGTGCGCCGACAGCCGCTTGCAGCGGGAAACCTCCTCCTCGTGCAGCCGGCGCGCGCGCTCGGGCGAAGGATCGGCACGCATCTGCTCGAGGGCCCAGACGAGGTTGATTGCGGTCGGGCGCGACGCGGCAAGCACCGCATACGCTGCGTCGAGCTCCTCCCCGCGCTCGGCCGCGAGGGCGTAGCCGTACGCGGCGGCGACGCCGATGGAAGGCGCTCCACGAACGGCGAGCGTCCGGATCGCCTCCGCAACGTCGGCCGCGCTCGTGCAGCGAAGCTCGACCTCCTCATCCGGGAGCCGCCGCTGGTCGAGGAGGACGACGGCGCCCGGCTCGAGCCGGACGATCCGGTCGGGGGTCAGATCAGCCATGTCCGAACCGGACGGTACCCGGCGGGACACGTCCGGGCTTTGACCCCGGACGTGTCCGCTGCGGACGGTTCGCCTAGGTGCCTTCGTCCCAGGAGGCCAGGTACTTCGCCTGCTCGTCGGAGAGCCGATCGATCTCGATCCCCATCGTTGCGAGCTTGAGCCGTGCGATCTCGTCGTCGATGTCCTTCGGGACGACGTAGACCTTGCGCTCCAGCGAGGACGCGTTCTGAACGACGTATTCGGCCGAGAGGGCCTGGTTCGCGAAGGACATGTCCATCACGATCGCGGGATGCCCTTCGGCCGCCGCAAGGTTGATCAGCCGGCCCTCGCCGAGCAGGTAGAGCCTCCGGCCGTCGGCGAGGGTGAACTCCTCCACGAACTCGCGGGCCGCGCGCGACTCGCCGGCGAGCGAACGGAGCGCAGAGATCTCGATCTCGACGTTGAAATGGCCCGTATTGCAGAGGATCGCACCGTCCTTCATCTGCTCCATGTGCTTCGCCGTGAGCACCGACTTGTTGCCGGTCGCCGTGCAGAAGATGTCGCCGATCGAGGCGGCCTTCTCCATCGAGAGGACCTCGAAGCCGTCCATCGCCGCCTCGAGCGCGGGCATCGGATCGACCTCGGTCACGATTACGTGCGCGCCGAGGCCCTTCGCCCGCATCGCGACTCCACGCCCGACCCAGCCATAGCCGGCGACGACGAAGCGCTTGCCGGCGAGCAGGACGTTCGTCGCCCGGATGATCCCGTCGATCGTCGACTGGCCGGTGCCGTAGCGGTTGTCGAACAGGTGCTTCGTCCGCGCCTCGTTGACCGCGATCACGGGAAAGCCGAGTTTGCCGTCGCGCTCCAGCGCCTTCAGTCGGATCACGCCGGTCGTCGTTTCCTCGGTGCCGGCGATCACGTCGCCGAGCTGCTCGCGGCGGGCGCTGTGGAGGACGCCGATCACGTCGGCGCCGTCGTCCATCGTGATGTGCGGCTTGTGGTCGACCGCGGCCTCGATGTGCTGGTAGTAGGTGTCGTTGTCCTCGCCCTTGATCGCGAAGACGGAGATGTCGAACTCGTCGACGAGCGCGGCGGCGACGTCGTCCTGGGTGGAGAGCGGGTTCGAGGCGGAGAGGACGACGTCGGCACCCCCGGCCTTCAGCGTCCGCATCAGGTTCGCCGTCTCCGTGGTGACGTGGAGGCACGCTGCGATGCGGTGGCCGTCGAGCGGCCGCTCCAGCTCGAAGCGCTCGCGGATCGCGGCGAGCACCGGCATCTGCCGGTCGGCCCACTCGATTCTGCGCTTCCCCTCCGAGGAGAGCGCCAGATCCTTAACGTCGTGCTTTCGTGTCGTAGCCATCGATTCCTTCCGTTTTGTGAGCGGGCAGTGTAAGGCGGGTCAGGCGGCGAGCAACCGCTCGTGCTTGCGCTGCTCCCAGTCCACCCAGTCCACCCAGTCCGCGGCGGGAGCGCTGCCGGCGAGCCAGGTCTCGACCGCCGCACGGAGCGTCGGCTCGCGGCGGAGGCGACCGGCGAATGCGAGCTCGTCGAGCTCGACGCCGTAGTGCTCGCGTAGGTCGCGCAGAGAGCGGAGCTGGTTCAGCTCGCAGAGTCCGTAGAGCCGGTAACCGGCGCCCGTGCGGGCCGGGACGACGAGCCCGGAAGCTTCGAGGTAGCGCAGCATCCGGGGCGACCAGCCGCTCCGCGCCGCGGCCTCTCCAATCGCGATCTCCATCTCTCCACCTTACCACACTAGTGGTAACGTCTAGGCGTCGCTCGTCCCCTTGCGGCCGTAGCGATCCTCGAGCCGGACGACGTCGTCGAGCTGCGGGGTCGAGACCTCGAGGATCGTCGTGTCCTCGATCGCCGTCACCCGATGAACCGTGCCCGGCCGGTAGCGGAACGCCGCCCCGACCGCGATCACCTCCTCGGTCAGGACCGCCTGGCCCGCCTCGCCGAGCTCGAGCTTCGCCTTGCCGGACTGGACGAGCCACGACTCGTCCTTCTCCCTGTGGAACTGGAGGCTGAGCGCGGCGCCCGCCTTCACGAACAGAACCTTGCCGACGTAGATCTCCGATTGGGCCCAAATCAGCTCGTATCCCCAGGGCTTCTCCACCCGGCGCACGTCGAAGGCCCAGCGATCGAGCGAATCGAGGTTGGGGGAGTCGAGGTTCGTCGTCAAGAGAAGGTCAGGGCGTCCGGGGGAATCGTCTCGCCGGCGGCGATGCGGATGCCGTGGTCGAGCATATTCCCCTCGCCGACCTTCGCGCCAGGCCCAACGACCGAAAGACGCCTGATCTGGCAGCCGGCCCCGACCTCGGCCTGCTCGCCGACGATCGAGCCGACCACTGTCGTCCCCGCGCCGATCCGCGCCCCCGCGGCCACGACCGACGAGTCGATCTCGACACCCGCGCCGATTCGCGCCCCCGCGCCGATCACAGCCAGGCTTCCGAGCCGCGCGCCGGCCTCGACGACTGCACCTGCACCGACGAACACGGGCGGCACGAGCCGGGCGGCCGGATCCACATGCGCCCCCTCCTCGACGAGCGTGTAGTCGCCACCGAGTCGCTCGCCGAGATCGCTGACGAAATTGCGTTCGAGCACATCGCGGTGCGCCTGGAGATAGGCGTCCGGCGTTCCGATATCCAGCCAGTAACCCGGTAGGCAGATCCCGGACAGCGCGCCCTCGTCGACAAGCCGCGGGAACACCTCGCGCTCGATCGAGACCGCACGTCCGGGCGGGATCAGATCGAGGACGTCGGGCTCGAGCACGTACAACCCCGCGTTGATCAGATTCGTGTCGATCTCCTCCGGCTTGGGTTTTTCGAGGAAGCTCTGGACGCGGCCGTCATCGTGGAGGCGAACGAGGCCGTACCGGCTCGGATCCTCGACGGGGGTGAGCAGGATCGTGCCGCGGCCACCACTCTCGCCATGGAACGCGACGAGCGCGTCGAGGTCGGTCTCGCGGAGCGAATCACCGTTCAGCGCGAAGAAGGGCCCGTCGATTCCATCGGCGGCGAAGCGAATCGCGCCGCCGGTGCCGAGCGGTTCCTCCTCGATCCGGTACTCGAGCTCGAGCTCGCCGTAGCGGTTCCCGAAGTACTCCTGGATCTGAGTCGGCAGATACCCGCACGAGACGATTGCCTTACGGACACCGAAACGACGAAGGTGCTCGAAAGTGTAGGCGAGCTGCGGCCGATCGACGAGCGGAAGCATGTCCTTGCGGGTCACGTCCGTGAGCGGACGCAGCCGGGTACCGAGGCCCCCGACGAGGACTACGGCGGGAATGCTCATGCGCTCGCGCGGCCGATCGCGTCGTACGTCCAGCCCGCGGCGCGCAGCGCCCTTGGATCGAGCAGGTTGCGGCCGTCGATCAGCAGCGGGTTTCGCATCAGGTCAGCCGCCCGGGCCCAGTCGAGATCGGCGAGCTCGGGCCACTCCGTCACGATCACCGCCGCGTCGGCGCCGTCGAGTGCGGCGAGGGGGCTGCCGAGGATCGTCGCCTGCGGGAGCACGTCTGCGCCGTGGACGACCGGATCCCAGGCGCGCACTTCCGCTCCTTCGGCAACGAGTCGACCGGCGAGCACGAGGCTCGGCGCCTCGCGTACGTCGTCCGTGTGCGGCTTGAACGCGAGCCCGAGCAGGGCGATCGTCTTGCCGCGGAGGCCGCCGAGGTGCTGCTGGAGCTTGCCGATCACGCGGCGCTTCTGGAGCTCGTTGACCTCGATCACCGCGTTCAGGAGCTGGAAGTGGTAGCCCGAGTTCGCGGCGAGCTGCTTCAGGGCGAGCGAGTCCTTCGGAAAACACGAACCGCCGTAGCCGATCCCGGCGCGCAGGAAGCTGGAGCCGATCCGACGATCGAGCCCAACTCCCTCCGCAACGCTGACGACGTCGGCGCCGGTCGCCTCGCAGACGTTCGCGATCTCGTTGATGAAGCTGATCCGAGTCATCAGCGCCGCGTTGGCGGCGAGCTTGATCATCTCTGCGGACGCGACATCGGCTCGCACGATCGGCGCCTCGATCCCGCTGTGCAGCTCGGCCACCGCCTCGGCGTCCGCGTCTTCGAAGGCGCCGATCACGATCCGGTCGGGGTGCTGGAAGTCGCGAACGGCGGTTCCCTCGGCCGTGAACTCCGGGTTCGAGGCGTAGCCGACGTGCTCGAGACCGCGCGCGTCGAGCCGGTGGCGCACCTTCTCCCCGGTCCCGACGGGCACGGTGCTCTTCATCACGACGACCGCTCGCCCCGCAACGCCTTCGAGACTGTCGACCACGGTCCAGACCGCGGAGAGATCGGCATCGCCGGAGTAGGTCGGCGGCGTCCCGACGGCGATATAGAGGAACTCGGCGCCCGAGACGGCCTCGGCGACGTCGAGCGTGTATGAGAGGCGCTCGCGATTTCGCTCGAGGAGGACGTCGAGGCCCGGCTCGTAGATCGGCACCTCGCCGGCCCGGAGCGCGGCGATCCGCTCCGGCAGGATGTCCGCGATCACGACCTCGTGGCCGAGGTCGGCGAAGCAGGCGCCGGTCACGAGACCGACATAGCCCGCGCCGAAGACGGCCACCTTGCTCACCGCACGACCCTACTCACCGGATGCTGGAGAGCGGCTTGAGACCCTTGGCGATCGCGAGCATGGTCTCGTTCGAGAGCGCGTCGAGTACCGAGTTGACGACCCAGTAGGTGGCGCCGCCCTGGCGCAGCACGACCATGTGCAGCTTCGGCCCCGAGTAGTGAAGCTCGTAGCGCCTCCCTCCGATCGAGCGGACGAAGTTGCGCTCGGTGAGGACGGGCGCGTCTTCCCAGTCGGTCATCTGGACGCCCCAGTACTCGCTGGCGCCGGTCCGGTAGGTCAGCCTGATCGTCTTGTGCTCGTCCTCGGGCCCGATCCGGTAGAGACGGATCGGGCGCTCGGGGTCGATGATCGAGTTGCGCTCGACCACGGTCGGCACCAGCACCGGAAACGGCAGCCTCTTCGCGCGCTCTCGCAAGAGCGCAAGCGACGCCTCGGCGCCGGGTGCCACGTTGGGCGGCTCTCGCTTGGGCGTCTTGTCGACCGGCGCGGCTGCGATCGAGCCGTGGAAGGTCTGGCCGACGATCACGGCGAGCATCGCCCCGTTCGCGAGAGCTCCGACGGCGGGCGTCTGGGCGCTCACGTCTCGGGTCGCGAACAGGGTCGCGACCTTGCGCGCCGCCTCCTTGCCGCCCGGCTGCCCGGGATCGTACGAGACGCGGGTCTCGAAGAAATCCCAATTGGGCGCGTTCGCGGGCTTGCCGTCGGGCGGGTAGACCATCGAGTAGCCGCGCTGCGAGAGCAGGTAGCTGGCCGTGGAGGCCGAGCCCGTGACGCCGTTGCCGTTCAGCACGGTGATCGACGTGTCGCCCGGCGGCGGGGCCTTCGGTTTCGCCTTCGCCTTCTTCGACTCCCCGAGCGCAACCGCAGTTGCCTTCTCGGGCGACTCCACGTCGGGATGCGAGAACTCCTGAACCGCTCGCTCGATGTTCTCGGCCCCCGTTGTCAGCTCTCCATACCCTTCGAGACCGTCGATCTTCGACTGGAAGAAATGACCGGGTGGGAGCCCGTAGGCGAAAAGCGCGTAGGAGAGCAGGGTCGAGACGTCGAGCTCGTCGCCGCCCCCCACTCCGACCTCGACGTTGCTCGTCACCGTGCGGACGAGCTTCGGCAGCCGGATCGCGCTGAACTCGTTGCGGATCTGATCCTTGAGCGCCCGGACGAAGATCTGCTGCCTCGCGATTCGGGAGAAATCGGAGTCGGTGTGCCGGAAGCGGACGTAGTCGAGAGCCTGGTAGCCGCCGAGACGCTGGTAGCCCGGGAAGAGATTGATCGTGGCGAAGCCGGCAGGGCCGCTCTGGTCGTTGAAGTAGCGGCGGTCGACGTCGACCCAGACGCCGCCGACCGCGTCGACGAGTTGGCGGAAGCTCTTGAAGTTGACGGTGATCAGGTAGTTGACCGGGAGCCCGGTCAGCTTCCGCACCGTCTCGAGCGTGCCGCGGGTTCCGCATTCCGTGTACGCCTCGTTGATCCGGCCGCGATAGGGCGGCTTCCCCGGGCAGGTGACGTCGACGACGAGATCGCGCGGGAACGAGAGCAGCGAGATCGAGTCCGTCGCAGGGTCGGCGCGCACCAGCATCACCGTGTCCGAGCGCGGCGGCGTCCCCAGGTCGGCGCCCTTGCGCTCGTCGTAGCCGACGATCAGCGCGTTGGTCGGCTGGTCGGCAACGGGGACGTCCAGCCGCTCCGCAGCCCTCTTCACGTCTAGGGACTTGACGGCGACCGCACCCACCACGTCCTCGTGCACCCAGAGATAGAGCCCGCCGGCGAGCGCCGAGGAGCTCATCAGCAGCGCCACGAACACGTAGAGGAGGACGGTTCGAACGGTCGCCCAGCGCGAGCGCCTGGGCGGCTCGGGCTGCCGGTAGATCGTGATCGGCGAGAGCGCGCCGGGCGGCAGCACCGGCCGGCCGTTCCCGTTCACGACCGCTCCGCGGCCTATCCCTCTTTTCGTCGTGGTGCGCATAGACAGAGGCGGGCACCTGGGCACCCGCGCTGGCGCCAGGATAGCCGACCGCCCTGACGACTCCTACCTTGCGGCTGCCCTTACGCACGCGAGCGCGTCTGCGAAGAATGCGTTCTCCTCCGGGGTGCCGACGGTGATCCGGAGCGCTCCGGGAGCACCGAACGCCGTCAGTGGCCGGACGATCGCACCCTGGCGGAGCAGCGCCTCGAAGAGCGGGCCTGCGTCGTCGCCGACGTCGGCCAAGAGGAAGTTCGCGACCGCGGGCCCGGCCGGCTCGAGGCCGTGCTCGCGCAGCGTCCCGACGAGCGTCGCGCGTCCCTCGGCGGTCAGGCGTCGGCGTCGCTCGAGCTCCGCGGGGTCGTCGAGGCTCGCGAGCGCAGCCACCTGCGCCTGGGTGTTGACGTCGAAGGCGCGGCGAATCTTCGCGATTCCCTGGATCACGTCCGGGGCTCCGACCCCGTAGCCGACCCGAAGCCCCGCCAGGCCGTAGATCTTCGAGAACGTCCGCAGGACGAGCACCCGCCGCCCGGTCTTGAGGTACTCCTCGACTGCGTCCGGGTAGTCGGGCTCGTCGATGTACTCGAAGTAGGCCTGATCGACGACGGTGAGCAGGTGCGCCGGCACCCGCTCGAAGTAGTCGTCGAGCTCCTTCCGTCCGGTCATCGTGCCGGTCGGGTTGTTCGGCGTCGCGATGTAGACGAGCTTCGTGCGCGGGCCGATCGCGGCGAGCATCGCGTCGAGATCGAGATGGTGGTCGCGCAATGGCACGCGCTGTGGAGCTGCACCGACCTTGAGCGCGTCGAGCACGTAGCTGATGAACGAGGGCCAGCCGGTGACGATCTCGTCGCCGGGATCGAGCGTCGCGACTGAGAGGTGGCCGATGATCGCGTCGGCGCCGGCGCCGGTGATCACCTCCGCCGACGTCACGCCGTGCCGCTCCGCCAGGGCGTTCGCCAGGTGGAACGCGCCTCCGTCCGGGTAGCGATTGAGCAAGCCGGCGCTGCGCTCCATCGCCTCGAGCGCCGCCGGAAACGGGCCCCACGGGCCCTCGTTCGAGGCGAGCTTGACGACGCGCTCGAGCCCCAGCTCGCGCTGGACCTCCTCCTCCGGCTTCCCCGGCTCGTACGGAACGAGCCCGTCGAGGGCAGGCCGGAAGAAACTCACGCCGGCTAGCTCTTGAAGGACGTCTGGTCGTCGTCGCCCTGGCGACGCCAGAACCAGAGAGCGCCGCCGACCGCGGCGAGGAGCGAGAGGATCGCACCCTTGTTCGGCCGCTTCGAGCCCTCGACCGTGCCGGGAATCGCATCCTTGGCCTTCTTCCGCAACACGCGCTTGGCGACCAGCCAGCTCAACCAGCCCATGGCGGCGTTGCGTCTGTTGAAGATGCTCATGCGGGCAGGCTAGCGGAGGCTGCGGCTGCAAGTGATGATAGCACATAGCCACCTTCTTGCTATCATCGGTCTGTGAGGCAGCTGATCGCCCGGATCGACGACGCGCTGCATGCCCGCTTGAAAGCGCGCGCCCAGCTCGAGAAGCGCTCGTTGAACGCCCTCGTGACCGAGGCGCTCGAAACCGCGGCGCCGGAGCTGTCCGCCCGCGAGCAGGTGCGGGCTCGAATGCTCGCAGCCGGAGTGCTCGTCGTCCCGCCGGCGCCCGCGGGCGACGTGCCGACGATGGACGAGGTCCTCGAGCTGACGCGCGGCGACGCGGGCCGGGCGATCATCGAAGCCCTCGAAGCCGAGCGCGCCGCCCGGTGAGCCTGCTCTACGCCGATCCGAGCGCTCTCGCCCGCGCGTATCTCGCAGACGAGCCCGACCACGACGACCTCCGCCGGCTCTTGCTCGACCGCACTGCGGCGGTCGTAACCTCGGAGATCGCGCGCATCGAGCTCGCCAGCGCCGTGAAGAGCGCCCTTCGGGCCGGTCGGATCCGAAACACAGATCGTCTCCACGACCGCATCGACGACGACACCGGCGAAGGCGGCGCGATCTTCCTCGCAGAACTCCGACCGCGCGCGATCATGCCCTACGCGCACAAGCTCGTGCGGACGTATCGACTGCGAACCCTCGACGCGATCCACCTTGCCGTCGCGCTCGAGGATGCCCCTTCGTTCGCCGGCTCCGCCGAGGTCGTCCTCGTCACGCGCGACGCCTACCAGGCGGCCGCTGCGCGCGCCCTAGGACTTTCTGTGCGCTGAGAAGCTCGAGCGCGTTTGCGGCTGCCTTACCGGAACAGGCATCATGGGCAGCGGGACGTGCCCTCGTCCCGGAGAGGCGGCCGTGCCGCCCGCTCGGTCCGCGTCTCCTGAGGCGCCCCCTTGCCGCAGAGGGGGCGCCTCTCCCTCTTGCGCAGACGGCTCGAAGGACTCCTCTCCCGGAGCGAATGAGACGATGAGCGGGTGAGAGGGTTGCCCGACAGCTTCGGGGCCTTGCGGGAGCGCCCTTTCCGGCTGCTCTGGCTCGGCCAGGGAACGAGCGCGATCGGCGATGCCATGACCGGCGTCGCTCTCACCTTCGCCGTCCTCGGCACGAGCGGCTCCGCGACCGACCTCGGCATCGTCCTCGGCGCGTTCACGATCGCACACGCCGTGTTCATCCTCGCCGGCGGTGTCTGGTCGGACCGGTTGCCACGCCGACTCGTGATGCTTGCCGCCGACATCGTCCGCGCGACCGTGCAGGCGACGCTTGCGGTGCTCCTGATCACGGGCAACACCGAGCTCTGGCACTTCGTCGCGATCGCGTTCGTCACAGGCGCGGCCGAGTCGTTCTTCGGCCCGGCCTCGACGGGGCTGATTCCCCAGACGATCAGCCCGGCGCGGCTCCAACAGGCAAACGGGCTGATCGCGCTGACGCGTAGCGGCAGCTGGATCTTCGGGCCGGCGCTCTCGGGGGTGCTCGTTGCGACCGTAGGTGCCGGCTGGGTGTTCGCGATCGATGCGGCCAGCTTCCTCGTCAGCGCGCTCTTTCTCTCGCTCCTCCGGGTACCGCTTCCGGCGGTGCCCGAGCGCCAGAGCTTTCTGGCCGATCTCGCGCACGGTTGGCGCGAGGTGCGGTCGCGCCAGTGGGTGTGGGCGAGCCTGATCGCGTTCGGAATCGGCAACATGGCCTGGGGCGCGATGTCCGTGCTCGGGCCGCTCGTCGCCGAGCAGGAGTTCAGCGGACCGACCACCTGGGGGCTGCTCTCCGCCGCTGGCGGAATCGGCGGAGTCGTCGGCGGGGTGCTCGTGCTGCGCTGGCGGCCGAGACGGCCCCTCCTGACGAGCCATCTCGTGATTCTCGTCTTCGGCGTTCAGCTCTTCGCGTTCGCGGTGCCGATTCCGGTGCCGGCGCTGATGGTGCTCTCGTTCCTCGGAATCCTTGCGGTCGTGGTCGCGAACACGATCTGGGAGACGGTGCTCCAGGCGAAGGTGCCGCGAGCGTCGCTCTCGCGCGTCAGCTCCTACGACTATGCGGTCTCGTTCATCTTCATGCCGATCGGCTACGCGATCTGGGGGCCGCTCGCGGCGGCGATCGGGATCCGGACGACGCTGATCCTGGCCGGCGCGATCGTGATCGCGACGAAGCTCGCGGTGGTGCTGGCGCCCGAGATCCGGCGAATGGGTCAGGTCGGGGTTGCGACCGAGGCGGCCGACGAGGAGACCGCCGCCGCTCCGGTCGCGACTGCCTAGGCCCCTAAGCGCTTGCCGCCGCCTTCTTCCGGTTCGGGAGGTGGATCGCTCGGCCGAGCGCGACGAGGCCCGCCTCCTTGATCGCCTCGGAGAGGGTCGGGTGCGCGCACATCCCGTCGGCGACCGTCTCGACCGTCGCCTCGGCGTCGATTGCGACCGTGCCGGCCTCGATCAGATCGGTCACGTGCGGGCCGACCATGACGACGCCGAGCAGCTCGCCGTAGCGCGTCTCGTGGATCGACTTGACCCAGCCGGCCGTCTCATTCTGCATCACGGCGCGAGCGTTCGCGGCCCACGGAAAGACGCCGATGGCGATGTCGTCGCCGTGGAGCTCGCGCGCCTCAGCCTCGGTCAGGCCGACGCCCGCGATCTCCGGATCGGTGTAGATCGGGCGCGGGACGGCCGGCGAGCCGACGACTCTGTCGTGGCCGAGCGCGTTCTCGGCCGCGACCTCGCCCTCGCGGAAAGCGGTGTGGGCGAGCTGCCAGTAGCCGGCGCAGTCGCCGACCGCGTAGATGTGCGAGACCGTCGTGCGACGGCGCTCGTCGGCAGCGATTCCCTTGCGCTTGTCGAACTCGATTCCGGCGGCCTCCAGGCCGATCCCCTCGACGACGGGACCGCGGCCGACCGAGACGAGCATCAGATCGGCCTCGACGGTCTCGCCCTCTCCGTAATGGACGGTGAGCTGGGAGCCGTCGTCATCGACCTTCGTGCACTGCTTGCCGAGCTGGAGCGCGATCCCGCGCTTGCCGAAGGCCTTCGCCAGCTCCTTGGCGGCGTCGGCGTCCTCCTGCGGGATCAGCGCGTCGAGCATCTCGACGATCGTCACCTCCGAGCCGAAGCGCTGGAAGATCGAGGCGAACTCGCAGCCGATGATCCCGCCGCCCAGGATCACGAGCCTGCGCGGCACCTCGGTCGCCGCGAGCAGGCCCGTCGAGTCGACGCAACGAGGAGAGTCGAGCCCTTCGATCGGCGGACGAAGCGGGAACGAGCCCGTCGCGACGATCGCGGAGCGGAAGGTGACGTCCTCCCCGCCCTCGACCGCGAGGGTGTTCGCGTCCTCGAACCTGCCCGCGCCTTTGACCCACTCGACGCCATTCGCCTTGAAGAGGCCCGCGATCCCGCCGGTCATCTGCTTGACGACGCCGTTCTTCCACTCGGCCGCCACGGCGAAGTCGAGCTCCGGCGCACTCGTCACGACGCCGAGCTTGCCGAACGTCGCCTCGGCCTGGTGGATCGCGTGCGCGGTCTGCACCCAGGCCTTCGTGGGGATGCAGCCGACGCGCAGGCAGGTACCGCCAAGCTCCGGCTCCTGCTCGATGCAGACGACCTTCGCGCCGAGCTGAGCCGCGCGGATCGCTGCCGTATACCCGCCGGGGCCTCCACCCAGGACGGCAACGTCACATTCCATGTTCGGATCAACTCCTCAGTCCGTAGTCGGGGCGATGCTAGCGACCATCGTCCAGGCCTCGGCGCCCTGATCGACGACCTCGAAGCCGTGGCGCTCGTACAGCTTCCGCGCCGGATTGCCCGGCTCGACGCTGAGGCTGAGCCGGGCGAAGCCCCCGTCGCGCGCCTTCTCCAACAACGCCTTCAGGAGCTCGTCGCCGATCCCGTGGCCACGCTTCGAGGGGACGACGGCGATCGCGAGCTCCGGCGTCCCCTCGCCCACGTAGCCGTAGCCCGGCTCCTCGGCGCGGAAGAGGCGGAACCAGGCAGCGCCAACGGGAAAGCCGCTCTCTAGCGCGATCACAGCCGTGTCGCCGGCGCGTCCCCAGCCGCGCACGTAGCGCGAGGTGAGCGAGCCCGGGACGCGCTCGCGCCAGTAGTAGGCGTGGTGGAGCATGTCGCGCAGGAAGCGGCCGTCCTGAGCGCCACCTCTGCGGAGGACGACCGGCATCGCCACTAGTCCAGGGACTGTGCGAGCTGGATGCGATTGCCGTCCGGATCGAAGACGTCAACGAGCCTGATCTCGCCGGTCAGCTCGAGGACGACACCGACCTCGACCCCAGCAGCGCGTAGGCGCTCCGCCTCGGCCTTGACGTCAGCCACGTCCACGTGCGCGACCCCGCCGGGCTCGGCGGGATCGCCCTCGGCCAGCGCGATCTCCATTCCGCCGTGCTCGAGCTTCGACCAGCGATCCTGGAAGTCGACGAACGTCTCCTCGAAGCCGAGCGTCTCCTTGTAGAACGCACGGGCGGCGTCGAGGTCGCGCACGCGGTACCAGACGGGCGTCAGGCTCCCTGTCATAGCGCCAGCGCGGGCTCCTCTAGCAGCTCCTTGACGGTACGCAGGAACTCGGCTCCGTCGGCACCGTCGATCGCGCGGTGGTCGCAGGTGAGTGTCAACGACATGAGCGGTCGGACGACCACCCCGCCCTCGCGCGCCACCGGCGTCTCGACGGTCGCTCCGACGGCGAGGATCGCCGCTTGCGGCGGGTTCAACACGGCCACGAACTGCTCGATCCCGTACATGCCGAGATTGGAGATCGTGAAGGTGCCGTCCTCGAGGTCAGCGCGCTGGAGCTTGCCGCCGCGGGCACGGGTAACCACGTCCGCGCGCGCGGCCGCGAGCTCCTGGATCGTGCGTCGGTCGGCATCGCGAAGCACCGGCACGACGAGCCCGTTCGGCGCCGCCACGGCGATCCCGACGTGCGCGACCGGGAAGCGGCGGATCGACTCCCCGGTGAAGTGCGCGTTGACGGCCGGATGGCGCACGAGCGCAGCGGCGGCGACCTTCGTCAGCAGGTCGCTGACGGTCGGCTTCGTCTCGCCCTCGGCCAGGCGCTCGACGAGCCGCTCACGAAGCTCGTTCGCGCGCGTCATGTCGGCCGAGATGGTGAGCTGGAAGACCGGCGCCTGCCACGCCTCAGTGAGCCGGCGCGCGATCGTCTTGCGGGTCGAGGTGAGCTGGATCTCCTCGACCTCGCCTACCGCAGCGGCGATCGGCGTCGCTGCCGGGGCGGCGATCTCGAACCGCTCGACGTCCTCGGCGACGATCCGGCCCTCGGGGCCACTGCCGCTCAGCTCCGAGATCTCGATCCCCTTCTCGCGTGCGAGTCGACGTGCCAGCGGGGAGGCCTTGATTCGGGCTTCGCCCGAATCAAGGTTAGGAGAGGCTGCGGCTGCTGTTGCGGCCGCTGCTTCCTGGCCCCGGCGACGCTCGTCGTCCATCGCCGGGGCCGAGGAGCCCTCGGTCTCGGCCTCGTCCTCCTCCTCGACTGCAGGCTCCTCCGTTTCTTCGGTCTGCTCGTCCCCACGCCTATCGCTTTCCGGCGCGTCAGCGTCGGAAAGCGACTCACCCTCGGCCCCGATGAACGCAACGGTCTTCCCCACGTCCACCTCGCCGGAGTCGATCAGAATCTTGAGGAGAACGCCGTCGGCCTCGGCTTCGACCTCCTGCGTCACCTTGTCGGTGTCGAGCTCGTAGAGGGGCTCGCGCTTCTTGACGGCGTCGCCCTCGCCTTTCAGCCACTTGACGATCGTGCCGGACTCCATGCCCTGGCCGAGCCGCGGCAGCTTGACCTCGGTGGCCACTACGCGCGCGCCACCGTGCGCTTGACGGCCTCGAGGACGTCCGCGGCGTGCGGGACCGCCCACTGCTCCATCGCCGGCGCGAACGCAAGCGGGCCGAACTTGGCGCCGACCCGCTCGATCGGCGCGTCGAGATGGTCGAAGGCGCCGTGTTGGACGACGGCCGTCAGCTCGGCGCCGAAACCGCCGCGGGTGACCGCCTCGTGGGCGGTGACGCAACGATTCGTCTTCTGGACGGAGGCGATGATCGCCTCCTCGTCGAGCGGGAGCAGCGTTCGCGGGTCGAGCACCTCGACGGAGATCCCGAGCGCTTCGGCCTCCTCCGCCGCCTGCAGCGCCTCCGGCACCATCCGGCCGATCGCGATCACGGTCACGTCAGCGCCCTCGCGCATGATCCGCGCCTTGCCGAACGGGATCGGCTCGAGCTCGTCCGGCACCTCTCCCTTGAGCGGGTAGAGCAGTCGGTGCTCGAAGAAGACGACCGGGTTGTCGTCGTAGATCGCGCTCCAGAGTAGGCCGCGCACGTCTTCGGGCGTCGAAGGGAAGACGACCTTGAGTCCTGGAACGTGGACGAACCACGACTCGAATTGCTGCGCGTGCTGGGCCCCAGGGCTCCAGCCGGCGCCCCCCTGGGTGCGGATCGTCAGCGGCACCTTGAGCTGGCCGCCGCTCATCGTCCGGTGCTTTGCGGCCTGGTTGACGAGCTGTTCCATCGAGAGCGTCAGGAAGTCCTGGTACATGATCTCGACGACCGGCCGCATCCCCTGCATCGCGGCCCCGATTCCGGTTCCGACGATCGCCATCTCGGAGATCGGCGTGTTGCGGACACGCTCGGCCCCGAACTCGTCGAGCATCCCTTGCGTCACGCCCATCGAGCCGCCCATCTCGGCGATGTCCTCGCCCATGATGAAGACGTCGTCGTCCTCGCGCATCGCGCGCGAGAGTGCGTCGCGGACGGCCTCGCGGTAGGTCAGCTCAGGCATAGACCCATTTCAGGGCGTCTTCGGGTGCGGGATCCGTACCGGCCTTCGCGAAGGCAACCGACTCCTCGACGATCGCCGTCACCTCCGTGTCGAGCTGCTCGAACTCGTCGTCGGAGAGCTCGAGTCGGGCGCGCAGGAGCTCGATCGGATCCTTCGTCTCGCGCAGCTCGTTCAGCTCGTCCTTGTCTCGATAGACCTGCGGATCGCCGATGTAGTGGCCGACGAGCCGATACGTGCGGACGTTCAGGAAGACGGGGCCCTTTCCGGACGCGGCGTACTCGCGCGCTTCCTTCGTAGCGGTGAAGACGGCCTCGACGTCCTGGCCGTCGACGTCGATCGAGTGCATCCCGAACGCGACGGCGCGCTGCGAGAGATCGGTGATCGGCAGGTGCTGGCTCATCGGGGTCGACTCCGCCCAGCCGTTCATCTCGAGCACGAAGAGCGCCGGCACCTTCCAGAGCTGCGCGAGGTTGAGCGCCTCGTGGAAGACGCCCGTGTTCGTCGCCCCGTCGCCGAAGAAGGCGACCGCGACCTTGTCCTCCTTGCGGAACTGGTAGGCGAGCGCGGTGCCGGTCACCTGCGGCAGCCCGGCCCCGACGACTGCGTTCGCGCCAAGCATCCCGTTCGCGACGTCGTAGAGGTGCATCGAGCCGCCGAAGCCGCCCGAGCAGCCTTCGGTCTTGCCGTAGAGCTCGGCCATGATCGCGTTCGGGTGGGTGCCCTTCGCGAGCGTATGCCCGTGCGCGCGGTGGGTGGACATGATCGTGTCGTCCGGCTCGAGCCCCGCCATCACGCCCGAGGCGACGGCTTCCTGGCCGATCGCGACGTGGAGGAAGCCGGGAAGCTCGCCGGCCCGGAACCGCTCCTCGACCTTCTCCTCGAAGCGCCTGATCAGGAGCATCTCGCGGAAGAGCTCGCGGAGCCGCTCGTCGGAGAGCGCGCCTTCGGAACGAGCTTTCTTCTCGACCTTGGCCATCTGGAGCTCCATTATGCTGACCCCCGCATGGGACTCGTCGAGGACTGGCGCCGGATCGAGCGCGACCTACCGGATGGCTGGGCGGACGCCCGGCTCGCGCTGGAGATCGCCGATCGAGCTCGACTCGACCGCGCGGCGGCGCTACTTGGGCCCGCAAATCCCGGGCGCGGGGCCGACGAGCTTCGCTTCTCCGCCATCCGGTCGCCCGGCACGGGCGTCGGGCCGGACGCAGTCAAGCGGCTGCTCGGTCGCCTCGAGAAGGAAGGGATCGCCGGAACGCTTCGGCTCCGGGAGGCGGTAGCGGCCCCGGTCGCCGATGACGAGTCGACGACGACGCTTGTCGGAGGCTGGGACGCTGCGGTCGCGACGCTGCCTTCGGATTGGAGCGACCTCTACTGCGAGCTCGAGCTGACCTCGAGCGACTATCTCCAGCGCGGCGCGCTCCTGCTCGCGCCGATCAACCCCGCTCGGATCGCCGGCAGGTCGATGTTCCGTTTCCGCGTCGCCCACCGCTTCGGCTACGGAGCGTCGGAGCCGATGACCCGCCGCTGCCTCGCCCGCGTCGACGGCGAGGGGATCACCGGCCGCGTCGCGATCCTGCGCAGTCTTTCGGACACGCACAACGTCGATACGCAGGGACCCGTCTGGTACGTGGAAGGGAAAGCGGTTTGACCGACCCCGATCCGGTCTCCTGGCTGCTGATCGAGCCCGGCTGGTCCGTGGTCGGCCGCGACGGCGACGAGCTCGGCAAGATCGCCGAGGTCGTGGGCGACTCCGACAAGGACATCTTCAACGGCCTGTCCGTCTCGCACGGCCTCCTGCGCTCCAAGGTCTACGTCCCGTCGGAGCTCGTGGGAACGATCACGGAGGGTCAGGTCGAGCTCGACCTCGACGCCGACTCCTTCGCCGAGCTCGACGACCATGACGAGCCCCCGCCGTCCGAGATCGTTCGCTCGGACACCACGGACCTCTAGTCAAGAGTCCAGTTGTAGTTGGCGGAGGCGCATGCGACAGTAAGCCGATGCGCAGGGGTTTGACATCGGGGGTTCTCGTGCTGACCTGCCTCCTCGCCCTCTTTGGAGTCCAGGTCGCCGGCTCGGCGCCCGCCCGAGACGCCCGCACCCTGGA
>JANDLU010000042.1 GCA_024330215.1 Candidatus Gaiellasilicea maunaloa | reverse complement strand
GTCTGGCCCTCCTCGACGTTCACGACGCCGTCCTTGCCGACCTTCTCGATCGCGTCCGAGATCACGTCGCCGATCTCCCGCTCGCGCGAGGAGATGGTGGCGACCCGGGCGATGTCCTCCTTGCCCGAGACGACCGTCGACTGCTTCTTCAGATCCTCGACGACCGAGAGGACGGCCTGCTCGATCCCGCGCTTCAACCCCATCGGGTTGGCGCCGGCAGCGACGTTCTTCAGGCCCTCGCGGACGATAGCCTGGGCGAGCACGGTCGCCGTCGTGGTGCCGTCGCCGGCGACGTCGTTCGTCGCCGTGGCCACCTCGCGGACGAGCTGAGCGCCCTGGTTCTCGAACGGGTCCTCGACCTCGATCTCACGAGCGATCGTGACACCGTCGTTCGTAATCGTCGGCGCGCCGAACTTCTTGTCCAGCACGACGTAACGACCCTTCGGACCGAGCGTCACCTTGACCGCGTCGGCGAGGATGTTGACGCCGCGCTCGAGCGCGCGACGGGCATCTTCGTTGAACTTGAGCTCCTTGTGAGCCATATCTGTGTTCCTCTCTTGTTAATTCCTAGAGCTGGTAATTCCTAGAGCTGGCAGTTCCTAGACGGCGGCGCGATCGCCGACGACCTTGGCCAGGACGTCCGACTCGCGCAGGATCAGCACGTCGTCCGTGCCGACCTTGATCTCGGTTCCGCCGTACTTGGAGAAGATGATCTCGTCACCCTCGTCGACGTCCATCTTGACGTACTCGCCGTCCTCGTCGCGAGGGCCGGGTCCGACTGCCAGGACCTTGCCGCGCTGCGGCTTCTCCTTGGCGGTGTCGGGCAGCACGATGCCGCTGATCGTGATCTCCTCTTCCTCGAGGATCTCGACGATCAGGCGGTCACCGAGAGGCTGCAGGTTCATATGGTGCCTCCTTGATCAGACGTTGTGACCACTACATTGTGACACGGGCTGGCACTCTTGCCTTCCGAGTGCCAGGGCGATCCTAGCAGGGATGGAGCCACGAGCAGGCGGTTACCGTCGTTCGGGCCGCGGCTGTGTTACAAACGGGCGATGGAGCGGGAGTTCTCGGCCGGAGGCGTCCTCGTGCGCCGATTCCGCGGCCGCTGGTACCTGGCCGCGATCCGCCCGACGGGGCGCGACGAGACGACGTGGGCGCTGCCGAAGGGCTGGATCGACGCCGGCGAGAGCCCCGCGGAGACCGCGATTCGGGAGACGTACGAGGAGACCGGCCTGTACGCCCGGCTCGACCGCAAGCTCGCGGATATCAAGTACACCTACACGCGTCGCGACGGCACGCGTGTCTTCAAGGTCGTCAGCTTCTTCCTCCTCCGCTACCGAAGCGGGCGGATCGGCGAGATCCCGGCCGGGATGGAGCTCGAGGTCGCTGAGGCGCGCTGGCTCCCGCTCGAGCAGGCGCCGCGCTCACTCGCCTACGGCGGCGAGCGGCAGGTGGCACGGATGGCGGGCGAGACGCTCGCCGGCGGTTGAGAAGCCCCACGAGCGGAGACTCGCTCTGCTGTGAGCTTCACGGAGTCGATCGAGACGATCGGCAGACCTGATCGGCGTCGCGGTCCTGATCGGCGGGCTCGTTCTCGCGACCGTCTACGCGCTCCGCCGGGTCGTCCGGCACGACATGGAGGACTCGTACCGCCGCTACCGGCACGACGTCGGCCGCGCGATCCTGCTCGGACTGGAGATCCTGATCGCGGCGGACATCATCCGGACCGTCGCCACCTTCCCGGAGCTCAGGAGTACCGTGACGCTCGCGCTGATCGTCCTCGTCCGGACGTTCCTGAGCCTCGCGCTCGAGCTGGAGATCGAGGGTCGCTGGCCGTGGCAGCGGGCAGCGGACTCGCAGGCGACATCGACTCGCTAGATCCTCCGCTCTATAGTGGCGCGCGACCCGCAATGGCCATGTTCGCGCTCAATTTCTACTCGCCGCTCGTCGCCGATCAGCTGCGCACGCAGCGCAAGACGGCCACGATCCGGCTCGGCGACAAGTCTGCGAAGTACAAGAAGGGGATGATCGTGACCGTGCTCGTCGGCGTCCGCTACGGGCAGCGCGAGAAGGTCTTCGACGCCGTGATCGACAAGGTCGAGGTCAAGGAGCTCCGCGAGCTCTCGCCGCGCGAGATCGAGCACGACAACCCGGAGATCCGCCGCACGGACGAGATGGCGCGCTTCCTCGGCCAGCTCTACAACCGCGAGGTCGCCGAGGACGAGACGGTCACGGTAATCCGCTTCTCGCAGATCATCGGCTCGATGTTCTGACCGTCGTCCTGACCGGACACGTCCGGGGTCAAAGCCCGGCCGTGTCCGTTCGAGACACAAGATCATCAAGGTGCAGGGAATCGGACGCGAAGAGACATGTCCGGGCTTTGACCCCGGACAGGGCCGAGCGGGACGGTCGCCGCCGAGGGCTCACCCGCAGAGCCGTAGGATGCTGGTTGGAGCACCCGTGACCGTATCCGCTAGGAAACCGCTGCTCGTGGTCGCCGACGACGACCCGGCAGAGCGCCGCCGCGTGACCGACGAGCTCGCTCGTCGGTATGGCGCCGACTACACCGTCAGCGGCTGCACCAACGCCGAGCTCATGACCGTCCTCGAGGAGGCTCGGCCCGCCGGCGAGGAGGTCGCTGTGGTTCTCGCAGCGGGAGAGCCCGGCGCCGAGTTGCTCGCCCGAGTTCGTGCCCTCCATCCGACGGCTCGCCGAGGGCTCCTGATCCCCTGGCTCGGCTGGATGGATCGCGCGCTCGCCGAGCTCGTCCTGCGGAGCATGGCTCGCGGCTGGATCGACCTCTATGTGCTGCGGCCGACGGGCAGCCCGGACGAGGTCTTCCACCGGACGATGGCCGAGCTGCTGCAGGAGTCGGCGCGGCTGCGAGGGGAGGGGCCTGCCGGCGCCACGATCGTCGCGGAGGCTCGGTCGGCTCGAGCACACGCGCTGCGCGCGACGATCTCGGGCCTCGGGATCCCGCACCGCCTCCGAGCGGAGCCCGACCTGTTCGAGCCGACCGTGCTGCTCGCCGACGGCACTGCTCTCTCCGATCCGAGCGCGGCCGAGCTGACGCAGGCACTCGGCTTCCCCACGGAGCTCGAGCCCCACGAGGCCGACCTCGTCGTGGTCGGCGCCGGTCCCGCCGGGCTCTCGGCCGCGGTGTACGGATCCTCCGAGGGCCTACGCACGACGGTGCTCGACGCGGGCGCGGTCGGCGGCCAGGCCGGCTCGAGCTCGCTGATCCGCAACTACCTCGGCTTCCCGCGCGGTCTCGGAGGCGGGGAACTCGCACAACGCGCCTACCAGCAGGCCTGGCTCTTCGGAACGCGCTTCCGGCTCACGCAACGGGTCGTCGCGCTCGAGCCGGCGACGGGCGGGATCGCGGTCCGGTCTGCCGATCAGGTCGAGGTGACGGCACGGGCGGTCGTGCTCGCGCTCGGTGTCGAGTACCGCCGGCTCGACGCGCCCGGTCTGGCGGAGCTCGAGGGCGCCGGCGTCTACTACGGCGCCTCGATGTCGGAGGCGCAGGCGCTCGCGGGAGAGCCCGTCTTCGTCGTCGGCGGCGGCAACTCGGCCGGCCAGGCTGCTCTCCACCTCGCCCGCTACGCGCGGGAGGTGACGATCCTCGTCCGCCGCTCGAGTCTCGTCGCGACCATGTCCCGCTATCTGATCGACGCGATCGAAGGGGCGCCGAACGTGGGCGTCCGCTCCGGTACGGAGATCGCGGCCGCCGCGGGCGACGGCTTCCTCGAGCGACTCGAGCTCCGCGACGCGAGTGGCGAGACCGAGACCGTGGCTGCCGCCGCGCTCGTGATCCTGATCGGCGCGCATCCGCGGACGGAGTGGTTGCCCGAGGAGATCCTGCGGGACGAATGGGGGTACCTCCTCACGGGAGCCGACGCGCTCGACGACGAGCACCGCCCGGAGGGCTGGTCGCTCGAGCGCCCTCCGTTGCCGCTCGAGACGAGCGTTCCCGGAGTGTTCGCGGCCGGCGACGTCCGCGCTCGGTCCGTCAAGCGGGTCGCGGGCGCCGTCGGCGACGGGGCGATGGCCATAACCGACGTCCATGCCTTCCTCTCCCAGGAGCCGGCCGCGGGATGGCCCGCACGCACCTGACTCCGGCCGTCCGACCGACCGCATGGCTCCTCGCGCTTCCGCTCGCCGGGCTCGTCCTCGTTCTCGCGCTGCCGGACGCCGATCTCCGCTGGCAGCACAATCCCGCCCACTTCTGGCTCGTACTGATCGCTGCGAGCGTCAACGTCGTGCTCGCCTACGCGACCGGCGCCGCGGCGCGCCGGCGTGGAGACGGTCGAGTCCATCTCGTCTCGCTCGCCTTCCTGGCGGCTGCCTCGTTCCTGGCCCTCCACGCTCTCGCGACACCTGGCGTGCTCCTCGAGAAGTCGAACCTCGGCTTCGCGATCTCGACCCCGATCGGGCTCGCCCTCGCTGGCGCGCTCGCCGCCGCATCCGCGCTCGACCTGGATCGACTCGGAACGGGTCGCGTGCTGACACTCTCGAGGTGGGTCGAACGGGGCCTGCTCGTCGGGATCGCGGTCTGGATCGTCGTCGCGCTCGCCTGGACGCCGGATCTGGAGGACGTCGCCGTCCCCGAGCGGCTCTCGACGCCGCTCGTCGCACTCTCGATCCTTGGGGTCGCCCTCTATGCGTTCGCCGTCGTCCGCTATCTCGCCCTCTACCGAGAGCGGAACTCGAGCCTCCTGCTTGCGTTCGCCGTCGCCTTCACGCTGCTCGCCGAGGCGATGACGGCAGTCGCGGTCGCCCGCAACTGGCAACTCTCGTGGTGGGAGTGGCACGTACTCATGCTCGCCGGGTTCGCGCTGATCGCCGTCGGCGCGCATCGCGAGTGGCACGAGGAGCGCTTCGGGGCGCTCTACCTCGACCGGGGCGAGAGCGAGGTAACGGTGCTCTTCGCCGACCTCGAGGGCTTCACCGCGTTCTCGGAGCAGCACGACGCCGACGAGGTGACCCGGATGCTGAATACGTGCTTCAAGACCGCGATTCCCGCGATCGAGCGTCACAACGGCAGGGTCGATCGCCTGATCGGCGATGCCGTGATGGCGACGTTCGAGGGCGCAGACGATCACCCGGAACGGGCGGCGCGGGCGGCCCTTGCACTGCAGGAGGAAGCTGCCGCGGTCGCCGCCGCGCGACCGGGCTGGCCTCGCTTTCGCGTCGGCCTGAACACGGGCTCCGCCAGCGCGGGCGTCCTCGGCTCGCTCACCGGCGGCAGGACCTACAGCGTCGTCGGCGACACCGTCAACCTCGCCTCTCGCATCGAGGGTCTCGCGCCGGCGGGCGGGGTGGCAATTGGCGCCGCGACAGCCGCACGCCTACGGGGAGCCCAGCTCGAGCCGCTGGGAGCCGTGGAGGTGAAGGGCCGGGCCGAGCGGGTCGCCGTCTTTCTCCTGCGCCGACTTCCCGGCTAGAAACGTGGGGGAACCCATGGTTCCCCCACGAGCCCTCTCCTTCTTCGCAGCCGCTCGCACAACGTGGCGGCGCTCCCGCCCGGCAAGCTCCGGCTCCGCGCGTCACACGAATCCTCACCCATCACCGCGTTATCCATCCGCACCCGAACACGGAACCTGGTAGACGTCAAGTTCGGCAAGTGCACGACACGCGGCTCCCTACATGATCGAGAACGTGAGCGTTGGTTACTTGCCGAGCTTGCGGATCCGGACGCCGAGGACCTCGGGTGGGCGCACCTCAGCGCCGCACTCCTCGCACTCGACCGCGAAGGCAGACGGGAAGGGCGCATCGCAGGTCGGACAGCGGTGGCGCGTCTGGCCGCCGCAGTGGGGGCACACGGCCGGGAGCTTAGCCTCGCCCTCGAGGAAGTAGCGCCACACCGAGCCGCAGCCGAGGCAGAAACACGTGTAATCCCCAAGCGTCTTTCGACGCTCCTCCTGGATCCAGTTCCGCCTTGGTCGTTTCTTGTCTGTCACGTTAGGGGCCTGTCCAGAAAGTGGTCGCGGTGGCTGGCACGCGACACGTGCCGCGAGGCAAGGACGCAGGGAGCCGATCTGCAGGCATATCGGCGCGACCGAGGACGCCGCCTCGCGGTGCGTGGCGCCTGCCAGGCGCCCCGATCCAGTGTTCTGGACAGGCCCTTAGCCCGATGGAGATGTTCCGTCGCCGGACCGGGCTTTGCCCGGCGGGAGGCGCAGTACGACTCCGGATGCGGCTGCGAAGAAGGAGGGGGCTCATGGGGGAACCATGGGTTTCCCCATGTTCGGATAACCGTACCGGGGTGGGTGCACGCGGCTGATAGAACCACCGCGTGACCGCGAAGTCGAACCCCTGGCTCGTTCTCAGCCTCGTCTGCATCGCGCAGTTCATGGTGATCCTGGATGCGACGGTGGTGAACGTCGCGCTTCCCTCGATCCAGAGCGACCTCGAGATGTCCCCGTCCGACCTGCAATGGGTCGTCAACTCGTACACGCTGATCTTCGGCGGCTTCCTCCTCCTCGGCGGACGCGCAGGCGACCTGATCGGGCGGAAGCGGCTCTTCCTTGCCGGAATCGTCGTTTTCACGTTTGCCTCGCTGCTGAACGGGCTCGCGACCTCATCCGAGTTCCTGATTCTCGCACGCGGGCTCCAGGGGCTCGGCGCCGCCCTCGTCTCGCCTGCGGCGCTATCGATCGTGACGACGACCTTCGCCGAGGGCCAGGAACGGACGAAGGCGATGGGGGTGTGGAGCGCGATCGCAGCCGGCGGGGGCGCGGTGGGCCTGCTGCTCGGCGGAATCCTCACCGACGTCTTCTCCTGGCCGTGGATCTTCTTCGTCAACCTCCCGGTCGGGATTGCAGCCTTCGTGCTCTCGCTCCGCTACGTGCCGGAGTCGAAGGACGAGGAGTCGCACGAGGCGTTCGACATCGCGGGAGCTGTCACGGTGACGGCTGGACTGATCGCCCTCGTCTACGGGCTCGTCAAGGCGGAGGAGAAGGGCTGGCTCTCGCTCCACACGCTCGGCTTCGGCGCTCTCTCGCTCGTGATGCTGACCGCCTTCGTCGTGATCGAGCACCGCTCGGCAGAGCCTCTCATGCGCCTCAGCGTCTTCCTCCAGCGGACGATCCGCTCGGCGAACCTCGTGATGCTGCTCGTCGCCTCCGGGCTCTTCGCGATGTTCTATTTCAACTCGCTCTACCTGCAGCGCGTGCTCGAGTACTCGCCGATCGAGGCGGGTCTCGCGTTCGTCCCGTTCACCCTCGGGATCGTGATCGGCGCCGGACTCTCGCAGGTCCTCGTCAAGGCGATCGGGCTCCGCTCGGTCGGAATCGGCGGGATGTTGCTCGGCGCGGTCGGGATGCTGCTCTTCCTTCGACTCGACGTCGGCGGCCAGTATCTGACCGACCTCTTCCCGGGGATCATGCTGATCTCGATCGGGATGGGAATGACGTTCGTGCCGGTGACGCTGATCGCGACGAGCGGAATCGCGGCCGGCGACGCGGGCCTCGCCTCGGGCCTCCTCAACACCTCGCAGCAGATCGGCGGCGCGCTCGGGCTCGCGATCCTCTCGACGCTCGCTACCGCACAGACGACCAGCTCGCTCGAGAACGGAACCGACAACGCGAATGCGCTCGTCGACGGCTTCCACATCGCCTACATCGCGGGTGCCGCCTTCCTCGCCGCGGGCGCGATCCTGCTCGCGCTGATGCTGAAGCGCTCGGACCTCGAGCAGATCGACGTCGACGAGCCCGTGCTTGCCGCCTAGCGACTCTGCAGAGCGTCGAGCGCGATTCCGAGCGCGATCGCGAGGCGGCGGTCGATCGTCCGCTCGGCGTCGCCCGTGAGATCGAGGTCGTAGGTATCGCGGAGGCCGAGCCGGCGCGTCAAATCGCCGAGATGCCGGTCGTCGGCGTCGATCGTGAAGTGGAAGACGATCGGGATGAAGTCGCCGTAGGGAACGGCGTCGATCACCCGGCGCACGATCGCCCAGAACTGCGAGCGCTCCTTCGCGATCCCGAGCTCCCGCTCGTCGGCATCCATGATCGACCACGTCGAACGAAGCAGCGACTTGCCGAAGACCTTGCCCAGCACGCCGATCTTCTCGCCTGCCGGCGTGGTCACGTCGTAGCGGCCGCCGAACTCCATCAGCGAGCGCGCCTTGATCCGGAAGAGCTCGTCGGTCTGGGTCTCGTCCGCGTAGAAGCGGATGTCCTCCTTGATCGCGAGCTTTTTCTGGCGGACGAACGCGACCGGCGTCTCGCCCGCCGAGATGCGGTAGAGGTTCGCCATCGGGCGGATCAGCTGGTCGATCGTGAACCGATCCTGAGTGAGCCAGTCTGACGGGTTCGCGGACATCCGCCCGGCATCCTACGCGGGCCGTTATCGTTCGGCGCATGGCAGTGCGCGAGGCCGAGCCCGTCGGCTCCTTCAACGAGGTGAGGGAGGCAGGCCTCGACCGCGACGACCTGCTCGCGATCTATCGCCACCTGCTCGTCACGCGCGGGATCGAGGAGCGCGGTCACATCCTCTACAAGCAGGGGAAGATCCCCGGCTCGTTCTATACGGGGCGCGGCAACGAGGGCGCCGCCGTCGGTGTCGCGACCGCGATGGGACCGGACGACGTCGGTACCCCGCTCCACCGCGACATGGGCGTCCACGTCACCCGCGGCGTCGAGCCGTGGCGGATCTTCGCGCAGTACATGGGCCGCGAGGACGGGCCGACGCGCGGGCGCGACGGCAACGTCCACATGGCCGACGCGAAGCTCGGGATGATCGCGATGGTCAGCCACCTGCCCGCGATGCTCCCCGTCGCCGTGGGCTGCGCGCTCGCCTTCCGGATCCGCGAGGAGCGGCGGGTCGCGGTCGGCTGGTTCGGCGAAGGCTCGGCCGCGCGCGGCGACGCGCACGAGGCGATGAACCTCGCCGGCGTCCGCCGTCTGCCCGTGGTCTTCGTCTGCGACAACAACCAGTGGGCCTACTCGACGCCAACTCATCTCGGCTACGCCGTCGAGCACCTGGCCGATCGCGCCGCGGCCTACGGGTTCGAGGGGGTCGTCGTCGACGGCACCGACGTGCTCGCCGTCTACCGCGAGGCGAAGGCCGCGATCGAGAAGGCGCGCGAGGGCGGCGGTCCGACGCTGCTCGAGCTGAAGACGCTCCGGATGGAAGGTCACGCCGTCCACGACGACGCCTTCTACGTCCCGAAGGAGCTCTTCGAGGAGTGGGCCCGTCGCGATCCGATCGAGCGCTTCCGCACCTGGCTCTTCGAGAACGCCGAGCTCCGGGGCGAGGAGGAGGACGAGATCGCTGCCCGCGTCAAGAAGATCCTGAACGACGCGCTGACCCGAGCCGAGGACTCGCCGCAGCCGGATCCGGCGACGCTGCTCGAGGGTGTCTACGCGACCCCGGAAGACCTCGACACACCTCACCACAAGTAGGGACGAGCTTTGGCCGAGAAGACCTACCTGCAGGCGATCAGCGACGGGCTCCGGCAGGAGCTCCAGCGTGACGACCGCGTTTTTGTGATCGGCGAGGACGTCGGCGTCTACGGCGGGGCCTTCAAGGTGACGCTCGGCTTCCAGGAGGAGTTCGGCCCGTGGCGGATCATCGACTCGCCGCTCGCCGAGACCGCGATCCTCGGTGCCTGCAGCGGCGCCGCGATGATGGGCATGCGCCCGGTCGCCGAGATGCAGTTCGCGGATTTCATCTCCTGCGGCTGGGATCACCTCGTCACCGTTGCCGCAAAGCAGCGGTTCCGCGTCGGCACTCCGGTCCCGATCGTCGTCCGGCTCCCGTCCGGCGGCGGCTTCTCGGGCGGCCCCTTCCATTCGCAGAACCCGGAGAGCTCGTTCGCGCACATTCCCGGCCTCAAGTGCGTCTGCCCAGCGACGCCCGAGGACGCAAAGGGCCTGCTCGTGGCCGCGATCGAGGATCCGAATCCCGTCCTCTTCTTCGAGCACAAGCACCTGTACCGCCGGATCAAGGGCGAGGTGCCCGACGAGCGCTACGTGACCCCGATCGGCAAGGCGCGCACGCATCGCGAGGGCGAGGACGTCACCGTGATCACCTGGGGCGCGATGGTCTACACCGCCGACGAGGCCGCCAAGCGGCTCGAGGCGGACGACGTCTCCGTCGAGGTGATCGACCTGCGCACCGTGATGCCGTGGGACAAGGCGGCCGTGCTCGCAAGCGTCCGCAAGTGCTCGAAGGTGCTTGTCCTGCACGAGGACACGCGGACCGGCGGCTTCGGCGGCGAGATCGCAGCGACGATCGCCGAGGAGGCGTTCGAAGATCTCGACGCGCCCGTCAAGCGGGTCTGCGCGCCGGACTGCCCGGTACCTTTCTCACCGGTGCTCGAGAAGGCGTACATCCCGCAGGTCGACGACGTCGTCAAGGGGCTCCGCGAGCTCGCGGCGTACTAGAGCGATGGCCACCGAGACTCAGATCGAGGTCGTGATGCCGCAGATGGGCGTCTCCGTCTCCGAGGGCACGATCACCAAGTGGCTCAAGACCGAAGGGGAGCCGATCGCGCGCGACGAGGCGCTGCTCGAGATCTCCACCGACAAGGTCGACACCGAGGTGCCGAGCCCCGGCGAGGGCATCGTCGCGAAGATCATGGTGCAGGAGGGCGAGACCGTCGAGGTCGGCGCCGTACTGGCGGTGATCGCGCCCGAGGGCGCGGACATCGGCGCACCGGCCGCCGCGGAGCGGCCACCCGCGCCCGCCACGCAGGAGGCGGCCGACGCATCCGAGGCCGCCGCTACGGAGACCGCCGCTACAGAGACCGCGGAGCCCACCGCTCCGACGCCTGCTCCGACTCAGGCGCCGGCGGCCTCCGGCTCGGACAACGGCCGCACCTTCGTCTCGCCCGTCGTCGCGCGGATCGCCGCGGAGCACGGCGTCGACGTGGGCCAGGTGCAGGGCACCGGCAACGGCGGCCGAGTCACGAAGAAGGACATCCTAGCCTTTGTGGAAGCCGGTGGACCGGCTTCCACAAAGGCTAGAGAGGCGTCCGCCGAGCAGGAGCCGCCGGCCGCACAGGAGGCGACAGCCACTCCCGCTCCACCCGCCGCCGAACCGCCTCCGATGCCACCCGCCGCGACCGCTCCGTCAGCGCCGCCGCAGGCAGCGCCTATGCCAGGGGCGCAGCCCCTGGCACCTGGCGAAGCCGCCGAGCCGCTGACCGCGATGCGGAGGGGGATCGCCGAGCACATGCGCCGCTCGCTCGACACCTCCGCGCACGTGACGAGCGCGATCGAGGTCGACATGTCGAGGGTCGTCGCGATCCGCGGGAAGCTGAAGCAGGAGTTCGAGGCGGCGTACGGCGTCAACCCGACCTATCTCGCCTTCATCGCGCGGGCGACCGTCGAGACGCTGCGCGAGTACCCCTGGATCAACGGCGAGATCCGCGGCGACAAGATCGTGACCCGCAACTACGTCAACCTCGGCTTCGCAGTCGAGCTCGCCGACGGCAAGGGCCTGATCGTCCCGGTCGTCAAGAACACCGAGGGGCTGAACCTGCTCGGGCTCGCGCGCTCGGTCGCCGAGATCGCGCAGCGGGCCCGCGACAAGAAGCTGACCCCGGACGACGTCCAAGGCGGCACCTTCACGATCACGAACCCGGGCGGCTACGGCACCTTCCACGGCACGCCGGTGATCAGCCAGCCGCAGGCCGGCATCCTCGGCACCTACGCGGTCGTGAAGCGGCCGTGGGTCGTCCAGGACGCGCTCGGCCAGGACGTGATCGCGATCCGGCCGCTCATGAACCTGACGCTGACGTACGACCATCGCCTCGTCGACGGCGCCCTCGCAGGGCGGTTCCTGCGCGACCTCCGCAAGCGCCTCGAGAGCTGGGGCGAGTCGGACTACTAGCGCCTTCGCTTCGCGAGAGCGCTGGAGGGCGGCGATTCGGTCGGCCGGAGTAGAGTCGGCCAACCGACGGACCGAAGGGGGTGAACATGCCCAGTCCGAGCTCGCAGGTGCCGACGAACGCGCAGATCGTCCGCCTGCTCGAATCGATCAGCTCCGATGTCGCCGAGACGAAGAAGCAGCAGGAACGAATCGCTCGCGACATCGAGCGGCTGCTGAAGCGGAGATCCGCGTAGGCGCCCTGCCGGCTCCGTGGTGGAGGAGGGAGGAGCCGGTCGCCTGCTAGCGTCGAGGCGTGCACCGCGCCTACACGCTCAACCTCGGCCTCGTACCGTACCGCGGGGCCTGGGAGCTCCAGCGTGCGATCGCGGCGGCCGTCACCGAAGGGATGCTGCCGGACACGATCCTGCTGCTCGAGCACCCGCCGACCGTCACGACCGGGCGGCGCACCGACGCCGGGGAGCTGCACATCCCTGACGGGGCCGATGTCGAGATCGTCGAGACCGACCGAGGCGGCAAGTCGACCTTCCACGGCCCGGGGCAGCTCGTCTGCTACCCGATCCTCGATCTGAACCGGCACGGGCGCGACGTCAAGCGCTACTGCCGCGACCTCGAAGAGGCAATAGTCCAAACGCTTGCAGGGTTTGGACTAGAAGGGCAAAGGATCGACGGCTCGACCGGCGTTTGGCTCACGCCTCCTCCGCGGAAGATCGCGTCGATCGGGATCCACATCTCCCGCTGGGTGACGACGCACGGGTACGCGCTCAACGTCGACCTCGATCCGGCCCCGTTCACGCACTGGATCACGGCGTGCGGGCTCGAGGACGCCGCCTTCACCACGATCGCGAGGGAGGTCGGACGCTCGGTCGCGGTCGACGAGGTGCGCCCGCACGCGCTCGAGGCGCTCGCCGAGGTGTTCGGGCTCGAGCTCGCAGAGCTACCCGCCGAGACCACGCGTGACCTGTATTCGAAAGAGGAGGCCCGTGTATGAGCGACTGGGGTGTGATACCTGCCATCCGCGTGCAGGACATGGCCCAGGCCCTGGTGTTCTACCTCGGCCCCCTGGAGTTCACGCTCGATCGGGGAGGCGACGGTGAGAGCAACTCGGCGATCGCGTGCGGCGACGCACGGCTGATGCTCGAGACTGCGGCAGACCACTACGGCGACGAGTACAACGCCGCGAGCGGCTCGGGTCCCCTTCGTCGACCTCCCTCTCTATCGAGGCCTCCGATCTCGCCGGATGTCACTCCAGGCTCGAAGCAGCCGGGGCTCGGATCATCGATCCGCTTGCCGACCGCCCGTGGGGACAGGCGGAGTTCACGGTCGAGGATCATCACGGCAACTGGCTGACGTTCTGGAGTGCGACCGGGGGCCTAGGGTGAGCTCGCGAGAGCCGGACGTTCGCGCTGCATCGCGCCAGGCCGGCACGACGAGCGGGCTGAGCGTGCACGCCAGGTAGACGAGCCCGAAGACGACGAACGTCGCCTGCAGGCCGAGCCACTCGACGAGTCCGGCGCCGAGCAGGGCTCCGATCGGCGCTCCGGCCATCACGCCGGCGGTGACCGCGCCGAAGACGCGGGCTCGCAACCTTTCCGGGACCCGCTCGTACTGGAGCGTTCCGAAGATCGGGTTGATCGGGCCGATCCCGATTCCGGCGATTGCGAAGCCGGCGATCACCGGCCCCACTCCGGGCATCGCCGCCAGGAGGAAGAAGCGCGAGGGGCCGCCGAGCGTGAAGCCCGCGACGAGCGTCGAGACGCGCGGCAGGCGGTGCCCGATCCAGGCGAAGACGAGTGTCCCGGCGAACGCCGTCGCGCCCATCGCGCCACTCATCAGGCCAAGCGCGACGACGCTCCCGAGCACTCGATCCGCATAGACTGGCATAAGCACGCCGCCCATCGCCGCGTCGAGCATGTTCGTGACGAGCACCATCACGACGATCGCGCGGACGAGCGGCGTCCGCCAGAGAAACGCGTAGCCCTCCCGGAGCTGGGCGAAGTAGCGCTCGGGGGCGACGTCCTCGTCCTTCGGCTCCGGTGCCGGCACGAAGAGCCGCATCAGGAGCGCCGAGGCGAGAAGGTGGCTGCATCGAGGATGAGCACGTTCGCAGGGCCCATCACGGCGATCAACGCCCCGGCGAGCGGCGCTCCGAGCATGTTCGCGCCACGGGAGACGCCGTCGAAGAGGCTCGTGCCGCGCTCGAGCGTCGTCCCCGCCCGTTCGACGAGGTCGGGCAGGATCGCCTCGCGCGCGGTCTGGCCCGGCGCATCGAGGAGCGCGCCGGCGAAGACGAGACCGAGCAGGGCCGCCAGCGGGAGTCCGACCGTGTGATAGAGGATCGGGACGAGCAGCACGGAGCTGCCGCTCGCGAGATCGGAGACGATGCTCGCCCGCCGGTAGCCGAGGCGGTCGACGATCACGCCGCCGAGCGCGGAGGAGATCACGAACGGCAGCAGCGAGAAGAAGCCGACGAGCCCGGTCTTCGCGACGCTGCCGGTCGTCTGGAGCACGAACCACGGGATCGCGAGCTGGGTCAGCCGGTTTCCGGTGATCGAGATCACGTTCGCCGCGAGCAGCGCTGCGAGCGGAACGCGCGTCACGACGGCGGCAGCTCTCGGGGGAAAAGGCGAAGCAGCAGGCGGACGTTGCGCGCGGCGTCGGGCGACTCGTCGCGGCCGGAGCGCAGGTACGGGCGCAGGACGGCCTCGAGCCGCTCGACGAGCTCTCTCGCCTCGGCGGGCGTGAGCACGAGGGTCTTGTTCGCGAGATGACTCGCCTGCCGCCACTCCTGCGGCAGCTGCGACTCGCCCCGGATGTACTCCCGCGTCCAGCGCTCGCCACTTTCCACGAGCTGCGAGCTCAGGAGCATCGAGGCGGCTTCACCGGCCGGGCCGGTCGCCGCGGACGGCTCGAACGAGAACCCTGCGCCGCGCGAGCGCCACGGCCGTTCCCGTCCTCGGCCGCCGTCCGCTTCCTCGACGAGGCCGTATCGCGCAAGCGCGCGGAGGTGGTACGAGGCGGCCGACGGGCTGACGCCGACCGCAGCGCCGCAGGCCGTCGCCGTTGCCGTACCCGCGGCGCCGAGGTGGTCGAGGATCGCAAGCCGGGCCGGATGGGCGAGTGCGCGCAACGTCCGCGGATCTTCAAGTAGGAGATCGCCATCGCTCATGTCGAAACAAGTATTTCGAAAGGGTTGCTTCGATGCAAGTGACCTCGGGCCCCTGCGGGCCGGCATCTACACTCGAAGGCGATGGAGAGCTCTCTTCCCGACGCCGAGCGCCCGCGCCGGCCGGAGTGGATGAAGGTGCGCGCGCCGAGCGCCGACTCGCGCTACTTCGACGTCAAGAAGCTGATCCACGGGGCGCAGCTGAACACGATCTGCGAGGAGGCTCGCTGCCCGAACATCGCCGAGTGCTGGGGTCGTGGCACCGCCACCTTCCAGATCCTCGGCGAGACCTGCACCCGGGCCTGCCGTTACTGCTACGTCCACTCCGGACGACCCGAGTCGCCGCCCGACCCGCTCGAGCCGCTCCGGCTCGCGCAGACCGCGTTCCAGATGGGGCTACAGCATGTCGTCGTCACCTCGGTCGACCGTGACGACGTTCCCGACCGGGGCGCCGGGCACTACGCGGCGACGATCCGAGCGCTGAAGGCGAAGCTACCCGACTGCACGATCGAGGTTCTGACGCCCGACTTCCTCGGTGTCGAGGAGGAGGCGCTCGAAACGGTGCTCGCGGCATGCCCCGAGGTCTTCAACCACAACATCGAGACCGTCCGCCGGCTCCACCGCGCGATGCGCGGAGGCAAGGCCGACTACGACAAGGCGCTCTGGCTACTGCGTCGCGCGAAGGAGCTCGCCGGCTATCCGGTGCTGACGAAGTCCGGGATCATCGTCGGGTTGGGTGAGACGAACGACGAGATCGTCGAGACCATGCGTGATCTCCGCGCGCACGGTGTCGACGTCGTCACGATCGGCCAGTACCTCCAACCTTCCTCGAAACACGCGCAGATCGATCGCTGGGTGCATCCCGACGAGTTCCGTCGGCTGCGCGAGCAGGGCGAGGAGCTCGGCTTCGGCTCGGTCTTCGCAGGCCCCCTCGTGCGTTCGAGCTACCGCGCCGACGAGCAGCGCCATGCAGCCGAAACCGGTCGCGGCGCCGTCGCCTGCTAGAAGGACGCAAGACGCGCGCGGCGGAGCACAAGCCACTGGAGCCAGACCGCAGCGGCAGTCAACACGAACATCAGCACTGTCGCCGCCGAGGCGTAGCCGTAACGGAGGTACTCGAAGCCGGTGCGGTAGACGAAGAGCGGCAGGTAGGTCGTGGAGTAGGGCGGCGGCCCTCCCTCGGTGACGACGAGCGCCGGGACGAAGTTCAGCTGGAAGCTGAGGATCGTGTCGCGGAGGACGAGGAGAACGAGGATCGGCGCCAGTAGCGGCAGCGTCACCCGGCGGAAGACCGACCAGGCGGTCGCGTCCTCGACCGCGGCCAGCTCGTAGAGCTCGCCCGGCAGCGACTGGCGTGCGACGAGGAGGAGCACGAAGCCCTCGCCGATCGTGAACACGCTGAGCAGGACGACCGCAGCGCGTGCATCGTTCGGATGGGTCAGGAACTGCGGCAGCGACAGTCCCCAGATCGTCTTCCCCGGCGGGCCGAGCCAGGCGAGGAAGAGCGTGATCGGCCCGTAGAGCGGGTTCAGGAGCCAGAGCCAGAGCAGGCCATAGGCCACATCGGGGACGACGGTCGGAAAGACCGCGGCGGCGCGCGCGCTGCCCGCTCCACGGAAGCGTCGATGGAGGAGCAGCGCGAGGGCGAGCGCCGAGCCGAGCCGGAGCGGCACGGCGATCGCAGCGAAGACCGCCGAGTTGAGGAGAGCCGTGTGGAAGACCTCGTCACCGGCGAGCTCGCGGAGATTGTCCAGCCCGACAAACCGCGGCGAGCGGATCAGGTCGTACTCGGTCAGCGCGAGCCCGAAGGTGACGACGGCGGGCACCGCGACGAGCCCAACGAGCCCGAGCAGGTACGGCGCGAGCATGAGCGCGAGCTGGCGGCGGTCTTTCAGGTCCACGGCAGCCTCTCGCCGGTCTCGCCGTCGAAGAGGTGCGCGTGCTCGCGGCTCGACGACAGGCGGACGGTGTCGCCGACGCCGTGTCCCGCCTCGGCGGGCACGCGTGCGACGAGCTCCGTACCGGCAGCGCGAAGGTGGACGAGCGCCTCGCTGCCGATCGGCTCGACGAGCGTGACCGTCGCCTCGACGCCCTCCTCGCCGAGCGCGAGGTGCTCGGATCTGATTCCCACCTCGGCTCCAGCCGGGGCCTCGAGCCCCACCGCGGCGCCCGAGGCAAGGAGATTCATCGCGGGTGAGCCGACGAAGCGAGCAACGAAGCGATTCGCAGGCTCGCGCCAGATCTGCTCCGGCGTCCCGAGTTGCTGGAGCTCGCCGTCACGGAGGACCGCGATGCGCTGCCCGAGCGTCAGTGCCTCGATCTGGTCGTGGGTGACGTAGAGCATCGTCGCGCCGACGCGTGCGTGGAGCAGCTTCAGCTCGGCTCGGGTCTGCGCGCGCAGCTCGGCATCGAGGTTCGAGAGCGGCTCGTCGAGGAGGAAGACGTCCGGCTCTCGGACGAGCGCGCGGGCGAGCGCGATCCGCTGCCGCTCTCCGCCGGAGAGCTGGGCAGGCCGGCGCTCGAGCAGGTGGGCGCAGCCCGCGACGGTCGCCGCCTGCGCAACTCGCTCCCGAACCTCAGCGCGCCGCACCTCGCGGACGACGAGGCCGAAGCCGATGTTCTCGGCGGCGGTCAGGTGTGGAAAGAGCGCGTAGCTCTGGAAGACCATCGAGACGTTCCGGCGCCCGGGTGAGAGCTTCGTGACGTCGCGATCGCCGATCAGGATCCGGCCGGCCGTCGCCTCCTCGAGCCCGGCCATCAACCGGAGCACGGTCGACTTGCCGCACCCGGACGGTCCGAGCACGACGAGCAGCTCGCCGTCGGCGACGTCGAGATCGAGCTCGCGAACAGCGGGAACGCCGTCGAAGTCCTTGCTCACGCCGGCCAGGCGGACAGCGCTCACCGACCGAGCCACCCCGCTCCCCGGTGCTCATGGAGGAAGTAGCGTTGCGCGACGAGGAAGACCGCGACGATCGGCGCCGTCGCGATCACAGCGCCCGCGAGCAGCAGGGGGTAGTTCGTCGGATCGAGCTGGGCGAGCGACCGGAGCGCGAGCGGGAGCGTGAAGAGATCCCGGTCGTGCAGGTAGACGAGCGGATCGAGGAAGTTTCCCCAGGAGAGGACGAAGGCGAGCAGGCCGATCGCCACCGCGACCGGACGGACGAGCGGCATCGCGACCCGCCGCCAGATCTGGAACGGCGAGGCCGCCTCGAGCCGGCAGGCGTCGTAGAGCTCGGGTGGAAGCCGCCTGAACGCGACATAGAAGACGAGCACGTAGATCGGAGACGTGGCCACGAGCGCCGGGGCGACGAGCGGCACGAAGGTGTTCACGAGCCCGAGCGAGCGGTAGAGCGCGAAGCGCGGGACGAGGAGCGCCGTCAGCGGGATCATCAACGCCAACAGCGAGGCTGCGAGGATCGCAGTGCGCGCGCGGGCGCGGATCAGCACCAGCGCGAAGCCGGCCCACGAGGCGACGAGAACGCTGAGCGGGGCGGCGAGCGCCGCAACGATGAACGAGTTGAGCGCTGCCCGCCCGAGGCCGACGAGGTCGGCGGCGCGCTCGTAGTTCCCGAAGACGACCGGATCGGGAATGAGCTCGGGCGTCACAGGAGGAGGTAGGCCCGGCTGCCGGAGAGATCCCGCGATCAGGAAGACGATCGGGAGGCCGACGACCGCAATGACCGCCGCCGCCCCCAGGCTCCGCCAGAACGTCCCCCGAACCATGTTCTGACTCTACGGCGTGCACCTCTCGGGCCTGCCGCGAACCGGAGCATTCTCTGGCACACTTTCCGGATGAAGTCCGGCCAGATGAAGTTGATCGCGCTGCTCGCGGTCGCGCTGGCGGTCGCCGGGTCGACAGCCTCAGCCGCTCCAGTCAAGCCGTCCGTGCGCGTCGTGACCGAGGAGACGACGATCGCGGTCGCCGGCCACGGGTTCAAGTCCGGTGAAAAGGTTCGCGTCCTCGTCTTCCACAGCGGCGTCCGCATCGTGAAGCGCGTGTCCGCCACTGCGACGGGGACGTTCCGGTTCCGCGTCTCCGTCGGTGTCGTGGACACCTGCGTGTTCAGCTACGTGAGCGCGATCGGCGAGCGAGGCAGCAGGGCGACGGTGCGCCACGTTCCCGCCCCCTGCGGTCCGCCGATCGCCCCATAGCGAAGCGTGTCTAGCCGCTCTCGCCGCGGGCGAAGAGCGGGCGCGTCACCCGATCGAGCTCCCTCGCGACCTCGAGCGTGGGTTGCCCCAGGTAGAACCCGTTCTCGAGCACGCCCTCGGCCGCATCCTCGATCTCAGGCCAGGTCGAGATCGTGGGGACGCGCCGGATCGTTGGGATCGCGTCGAGGAACACCTGCGATCTGCGCGGCGGCTGCGAAGGGTCGAGAAACGCATTCGATCTCGAGACCTCGATCAGCGACGGCACGATCCGTCCCGTCCTCGAGACGATCTGCTGGCCCTCCGGGCCGAGCGCGAACTCGACGAATGCCCAGGCCGCGTCCTTGCGATCCGACGCCGCCGTCATGCAATAGGCGTCGGAATGGAGGATTCCGGCCCGCTCGCGGAACGGGGGTAACGGGGCAACATCCCATTCGAACTCGGTGATCGTGCGGAAGCCCGGGGTCGAGCGACGCGACGAGAGCAGCATCGCGAGCCGCCCGTTCGCGAAGCGCGCCTCGTCCTCCTCGGCCTCCACCTCGAGATCCGAGGGCGCGACTCCGTAGCCTCTTCGAAGCGCGAAGAATTCGGCGAGCACGACCTGCGCGGCGGGCGAGTCGAGCGTCAGCCGCGTCGGGTTCTCGAGGTCGTCGACGAGCTCCCCACCGATCGACCAGACGAAAGGCGCGATCCGAATCAGCGTCGGCTCGACCCCGAGGCCGTAGATCGCGGCCTTGGCGCCGCCTGAATCGGGATCGCCCGCCCTGATCGAGTTCCCGTTGGCGTCGAGCGTGAGTCGCGTCGCCGTCGCGACCAGGTCGCTCCAGCTCCAGTCGTTCTTCGGCTCGGGAACCCCCTGGCGTCGAAAGAGCGTCCTGTTGTAATAGACGACGAGGCTCGAGATGTTCTGGGGGAGGCAGAGCTGCTCGCCCTTCCAGCGGAACGCCTCCATCGCCTCGGGATAGAAGTCGCCAGCCGAGAACGCCGACGAGTCCTCGAGCCGCCCGGCGACCGGCTCGATCGCCCCCTTGGAGGCGAACTGCCCGTAGTAGCGGTAGTTCATCAGGAAGAGATCCGGCGGACTGCCCCCCGCAATCGAGGTCGAGAGCCGGGCAATCAGGTCGGAACGGTCGCCCGCCTCGATCAGCTCGACCTCGGCGTCCGGGACCTCCTCGCGATAGGCGCTGACGAGCTCGCGGTAGGCCCCGATCTCCTCCGGATCGCCGAAGACGAGGAATCGAACGGGACCCGAGCCATCCTCGCCGGAGGTCGAGCCGCCGCAGCCCGCGACGGACGCGAGCCCGGCAACGACAAGAGCGAGCAACAGGAGGCGTCTCATTGAGACAGCATTAGCACATCTCGCAACGCCGAAGCAAGCGTCAAAGCAAGTCGCAATACTGATATCAATCAAAATCGGTCGTTGCATCTCGCATTTGTCGACTGATATCACCGCAAGAACACTCGAGGGCCGCCCGCAGGCGGCCCTCGAGGAGCTCTGCTTCTAGACGACGCTAGCTAGTCGTCGCCACCACCACCCTTCCCGACCTTGAGCTCCCAGACGCCCTGTCCGTGCGTCGCGGCGTAGATCACGTTCCGCTCGGGCACGAGCAGGAGGTCGGCGGCGGGCATGTGCGGCAGCCCCTTGCCCGCCTCGCGCCAGACACCGTCGCCCTTGCTGACGATCACGCCGTAGTCGGTGCCGACGTAGATGACACCGTCGGACGTGACCGTGATCGACGTCGCGGGGATGTCGCCGATATGGTCGCGAGGCTGGTTCCCGTCGAGCAGCTTGAACGTCGAGCTGCCGCCGGGCACGTACGTGACCTCGAACACGTGGCCCGGCGTACCCGGCGTCTTCGCATTGAAGCCGCTGTAGGTGATCCACGCCCGGTTCGTGTTCTTCGGGTCGACGTAGATGCCCGTCGGATAGCGCGGCGGATCGTTCGTCGCCGTCGGATCGTCGTCGATCCGATCGAACACGATCGCCGCACCGGTCGGTGCGTTGGCGTTCTTGGAGACGAAGATGCGACCGGTCTGGGTCGCGGCCCAAACGGTGTTCGCGTCTCCCTTCGTCCGCTCGACCGCGGCAACGGAGCCGCCGGCACGATCGCCGTAGGTCGGTGACGTCAGCCGGCCGTTCGGACCGGGATCGCCTGCGGGCTCGAAGTCGTCGCAGATGTCCTTCAGCGGCTCGTAGACGCCGTTGCCGTCCACATCGAACGTGCCGTACCAGATGTTGCAGGCAGTCCGATGCTGCTCCTTCGTCAGGGCCTTGTTCCGGCCCTGGTTCGTGGACCGGAACACATGCTCACGCGCGGTCCAGAGCCAGTGCGCGTTCTTCGGATCGTTCGTGACCGGGCCGATGAAGGGCACGAGCTCGTTGCCGTAGAGGACGAAGAGCGAGTCGGCAACCCAGTTCATGTCGACCTGGTTCTTCGGCTCGTATGCGACCATGAGCTGTCCGAGCTGGAACGCGCTCTGACGGAAGCACGAATCGCCGATGTCGAAGTTGTTGTGTCCTCCGTCGGCGATGTTCGTGTTCACCCAGATCTGGTTGCCGTCGTCTTCGTCGTCGCCGCCGCCTCCGAAGCCATGTTCGTTGCGGCAGTTCTCCCGCGGCACGCCGACGGTGTGCGGTGGCACCGCTGCGCTGTTCGTGCCCGAGCCGGTCTGATCGCCACGCTCCCACGAGCCGTTGTCCTGCGTCCCGCCGACGATCAGATCCGGGTCGTGAGGACTGACGTTGAGCTGGTAGAAGTGCAGCGTCCGCAGGCCCTCGTTGATCGTCGTCAGCTTCTCGGGCACACGGGAGAGCACGAGCTGGCAGAACGTGAGCGCCGACCCGGTATAGCCCTTCGGCTGGACGCAATCCGCCGAGTCGTCGACGAACTTGCCGTTCGAGCGGACGATTCCGCCGTCGCCGACGTCGAAGAACTGCTTGTAGTTCGTCGGGTTGACGACGAGCGCGTGATGATCGGGATGCAGCTCGACCGGGTACACGTCGTCGGAGGCATCGTCGGTCATGTCCGTGAAGTGGACGCCTGCGTTCGTCGAGAGCAGGACGCTCCGGCCGTTCGACCGTCCGAGCGCCGGGTTGTCCGGACAGCAGAATGGGCTCTCCGGGCCCCAGTTGTTCTCGCTGTACTCGTTGTCGCCCGACAGGTAGACGGTGTCGGCGTCGGCGCCCGAGTTCGGGAAATGCGCCGCCGGCGCGTAGACATAGTTGTCGTACGAGCACTGCGGGTCGCAGTAGCCGAAGCTCGAGTACCCCGGTGTGTCCGGAACGTCGTTCGTCAGCGTGACGAAGCCCGCCGCCACAGCGGCGGCCGGCGGGTTCCTCACGGCGTCGCTGCGGCGGAACTTCGCCGTCTGCCCTGCGCCGCTGCCGACGCCGACGTACATGCGCGTCTCGCCGGAGGGGAGCTTGACGACGTCGAACTCGGCGCGCTCGTTGTTGCCGCCACCGAGCGGAGGCATGATCTGCTCCCAGGTGTTGACGTCGCCGTTCGCCTTCGAGCGCCAGATCCCGCGGGCGAAGAAGGAGGCGTAGACGGTGTGCGGGTCGACCGGATCGATCTTGACGCGCCGGGCGCCGCGCGGCGAGCACGGCGTGCCGCCGAGCGAGTAGATGTCGGGTGGGATCGCCGGAGCGCAGTTCGTGGTCGCACCCTGGTTCACGAGCTCCCACGACTGTCCGCCGTTCTTCGACCGGTAGAGGCCGAAATCGGGTGCCCCTGGGATCAGCGCGTCGACGCCGCCGCAGCAGACGTTCGAGAGACCTCGGATCGCGCGGCCCGAAGCGGCGAAGATCGTGCCCGGATCGCCGGGCTTGACCTCGATCGAGCCGACCGCGCGGTTGTAGAAGGACTCGACGCCGAGCGGGCCGCTCCAGCTGGAACCGCCATTCTCCGACTTGTAGATGCCGACGCCGGCCTCGCAGCCGCTGCCGCAGGCATTGGGCTCGCCCGTGCCGACGTAGATCGTGTCGGCCTTCTCGTCGTTCGGGTCGAGCTCGAGCGACGCGGTGTTGTTGTGCTCGAACACCTTCGAGAGGTACTTCCACGTCGGGTTCTTCTTCAGCGCGTTCTCGGTGCGCCAGACACCGCCGTTCGCGTTCGCGATCCAGAGCCGACACTTGCCGTTGTCGTCCTCGTCGTCGCCGCCGCCGTTCGAGTCGCAGTTCGGGTCGATCGCCACGTGCGCGATCCGCCCGCTGAAGTCGGGTGTACCGGCGTTGTAGACCGCGCGATCCCGGAACGGATTCGGTAGGCCCTTCGCCCAGGTGGGACCGAGCGGCCGCCACTTACCCCCGCCCGCGTTGCGGCCTTTCACCTTTTCCCAGTCGTTGCTGGACGCCGCAATCACCGAAGACGCGATCTCGTTCCCAGGCAGCACGTGCTTCAGCCACTCGTCGTCCACTTCCGACTTGTCGCCCTCCTGCTTGCTGCCGGGAGGCGCGAACGCCTGTCCCTGCGCCATCTTTGCCTGCAGCGCAGGCGAGAGCTCGAGCGTTTCCTCGCTCGGAGCGTTTGCTGCAACCTTGGCGCCGTTCATCGTGACTGCGGCCACGACGACCGACGTGACGATCAGCGTCAGCGCAAGTGCGCCGATCGCGTACCGACGACGTCTCCGTGTCATGCGTCTCCCCCTGTTAGTGCCGCGCGCGATCGGCGCGACAAGGTTGTCGCCTGCGTCCTCGACCAGGCTGGCCTCGAGCCTCGCCACGATTTCGCCGTTGAGGCTGCGTCCCGTGGGTGCGGCGGCGTCGACAAGTCGCTGCCGGAGCTGCTCGGGCATTCTGAGGAGGAAGCGGTAGGGCTTTCGGTCCAAGCCGCGGGAGAATGACAGACGTGGCCCCTAATATCAAGCGTCTGACGTTGGGGGCGTCTCAGTGATATCGCCGAATTCGACTAGACGGCCACGGGCGGCTCTTTGGACTCGGATCAGCGTTCGTGCGGCTTCGCCATCGCGCGGTAGTCGAGCGCGCGATCGAGCGTGGCGTCGTCCACGCCGGCCTCGCGGGCGACCTCCCGGAGCGAGCGACCGGAGGCGGCTGCCAGCTTCACGATCTCCGAGCCCCGGTCGTAGCCGATGTGGGGGTTGAGCGCGGCCGCCGCGGCGAGCGTCAGCTCGGCGTAGCTCTCGCACTGCTCCCGGTTCGCCTCGATCCCGTCGACGCACTTCTCCGCCAGCAGGCGCGAGGCGGAGGCGAGGAGCTTGATCGAGTCGAGCAGGTTCCGGGCCAGCAGCGGCACGAACACGTTGAGCTCGAAGTGGCCCTGCATCCCCCCGGCCGTGATCGCCGCGTCGTTCCCGATCACCTGCGCCGCCACCTGGGTAACGACCTCCGGGATCACCGGGTTCACCTTGCCGGGCATGATCGAGCTGCCCTTCTGAAGCTCCGGCAGGAAGATCTCGGCCAGACCCGTACGCGGGCCAGAGCCCATCAAGCGGAGGTCGCTCGCGATCTTGGTCAGCGAGACGGCCACGATCTTCAGCGCCCCCGAGGCCTCGACGAGCCCGTCCCGCGCGCCCTGCGCCTCGAACGGATCGGCCGGAGCGGAGATCCGGAGTCCCGTCTCGTCCGCGAGCAGGCGCCGCACCCGCTCCGCGAACTCGGGATGGGTGTTCAGGCCCGTGCCGACGGCGGTGCCGCCGAGCGGCACCTGGCCGAGCCGCTTGCGCGAGTCGCCCACGCGCTCGATCCCCTGGCGCACCTGCGCCGCGTAGCCGCCGAACTCCTGGCCGAGCGTGACGGGCACGGCGTCCATCAGGTGCGTGCGTCCCGACTTGACGACGTCGCCGAGCTCCGCAGCCTTCGCCTCGAGGGAGGTTGCGAGCCGATCCAGCGCAGGCAGCAGGTCGTGCTCGAGCTCGCCGAGCGCGGCGAGATGGACGGCCGAGGGGAAGACGTCGTTCGAGCTCTGGCCCATGTTGACGTCGTCGTTCGCGTGCACGTCCTCGCCCGCAAGTGCGGCGATCACCTCGTTCGCGTTCATATTCGAGCTCGTGCCCGAGCCTGTCTGGAAGACGTCGATCGGAAACTGGTCGTCGTGCTCGCCCCGGGCGATGCGATCTCCGGCGGCGGCGATCCGCTCCGCCTTGTCGGCGTCGAGCAGCCCGAGCTCGGCGTTCGCGCGGGCGGCAGCCGCCTTGATCCGCCCGAGCCAACGGGCGACCGGGACGGGAATCGGCTCGCCGGAGACCGGGAAGTTGGCGATCGCCTTCTCCGTCTCGGCGCCCCAGTGCTGCTGCCCGGTGGTCTCCGTGCTCACGTGCCGAGTCTAGCGAGGGGCGTTAGGGGTCTAGACGGTACGGATGCGCACGAGTCTCCCGAGCCGCTGCCGCCGGGTCCGCTCGCTCGGGGCGGTCGAGAAGGCCCAGCCCACGTAGGCGCAGCGCGGGCATTCGCCCGCTCCCTCGTGCCGCCGCCGGCCGGGCACATGGAGCCGCACCTGACCGCAACCGAGACATTCGACAGTGGGCCGCTCCACGTCACCTCTATCGACGCCGCGCGGCCGAAGCGACTCCCCCACGCGAGGGAATCCCAAGTAACAGTCTGTTACTTGGCGCGCGCGGCAGCGAGCAGCCCCTCCCAGCTACAGAGCTTCAGCCGCGGCCGGCCGTGCGGCTCGCCGGCGCTGCGCTCGGCGAGGTCGATCGCCTCCCAGCCGGCGTACATGACGGCCTCGACGCCACGCTCTGCGAGCAGCGCCTCCAGGCTGCCCGCCGCACGGGGCGGCAGGAGCCCGGCGCGGGCGTCCTCGAGCAGGCGCTCGACGGTCTCGGCCGCGTCCTTCTTGTTCGTCCCGATCACACCGCTCGGGCCGCGCTTGATCCAGCCCGCCGCGTAGAGACCCGGCTCGACCCGGCCGCCGGCATTCGGGATCGTGCGGGAGCCCTCGTCGAACGGCACCCCCGGCACGCCGACGCCGCGGTAGCCGACACTGCGGAAGACGACGCTGCAGGCGAGCGTCTCGCGCTCGTCCGTCGGGACGGCGCGGCCGTCGACGAGCTCGTTCCGGACGAGCTCGATCGCCTCGACCCGTTCCTCGCCGAGGATCGCGCCGGGCGAGGAGAGGAAGCGGAGTCGGATCGCGCGCGGCTTGCCGGTCGGCTCGCGCGCTGCGAAGTCCCGCAGGTGCTCGATGCTCCGGCGCACGGTCGGCGCCGCGGCGGCGAGCTCGGCCTCGCTCGCCTCGTCGAGCTCGAGCTCGGCCGGGTCGACGAGCACGTCGGCGCCCTCGAGCTCGCCGAGCTCTCCCACCTCGACAGGAGTCCAGGCAGCCTGAGCCGGCCCTCGGCGGCCGACGACGAGGATCTCGCGGATCCCGGAGCCGACGATCGCGTCGATCGCCGCATCCGTGGTGTCCGTCGACGCCAGCTCCGCGGGCGTGAGCGCGAGCATCCGGGCGACGTCGAGAGCGACGTTGCCGTTCCCGATCACGACCGCCCGCTCGCCCGAGAGGTCGAACGTGAGCTGCTGGAAATCGGGGTGGCCGTTGTACCAGGCGACGAGCTCGGTGGCCGCGAAGGAGCCGGGGAGATCCTCGCCGGGGATTCCCATCCGCCTGTCGGTCTGCGCGCCGACCGTGTAGACGACGGCGTCGTAGAGGCGGACGAGCTCGTCGTGCGAGACGTCCCGACCGACCTCGACGTTGCCGAAGAACCGGAACCCCGGCTGCTGCGCAGTCTTCTCGAACGCGCGCGAGACGGCCTTGATCTTCGGGTGATCCGGCGCGACCCCGAGGCGCACGAGTCCCCACGGCGTCGGCAGCCGCTCGATCAGGTCGACCTCGACGCCGAGCTCGCTCGCGAGCAGCGCCGCCGCCGCATAGAAGCCGGCCGGCCCGGAGCCCACGACGGCGACGCGGAAGTTGGCGGCCGAGGTCACGTGCGCGATGCTACGGAACATGAAGGTGGTCCTCGCCGGGCTGCTCGCCCTCCTCTGTGCCGGCTGCGGTGGCGATGACGGCGATCGCGAGGGGTTCGCGCTATACCACCTGGAGACCGCGATCGGCGCGCCGGGCGCCGACGGCGAGCTGCGGTGCGGACCGCCGCGCGTCGCCTGCCCCGGCATCGTGGACGAGTCACCGGACCGGGTCTCCCGCTATCCAGTATTGGCTGAGCCCGCGCTCACCGACGACGACATCGATCGCTCGAGCGCACGGCGCGCGGACGATCTCGGCACGGGAACACCTGTCGTGCTCGTCGACCTGACGGCCGAGGGGAGCGAGGCGTTTGCGCGGCTCACCAAGGAGGCGGCCCGGCTCGGGGGCCGGGATCAGGCCTGGCATCACATAGCGGTGGTCGTGGACGACGAGATCGTCGCGTTTCCGGAGGTCGACTTCGACGTCTACCCCGACGGGATCGCGAACGCTTCCCGAATTCAGATCGCAGCGGCGAGCGACGCCGAGGCGCGCGAGCTCACCGGCAGGCTACGCCGCGAGTGACGCTCGTCCCCGTCGGATCGGGGAACATACGACCACGTGCAGCAACCATCCCGAGCGAAGGAGAGAGCATGGGCGGTCTCGACGATCTGCTGAAGGGTGCGCAAGGCGCGAGCGGAGGCGGCGGGCTGGGCGATCTGCTTGGGGGAATACTCGGCGGCGGCTCGCGCGGAGGCTCGCTCGCAGGCGGTGGGCTCGGCGGCAACCCGATGCTGCGGATGCTGCTGCCGATGGTGGCCTCGATGCTCGCAAACGGCGGTCTCGAGAAGGTGCTCTCGGGGCTCCAAGCGAAGGGAAAGACCGCGGAAACGGATTCCTGGGTCTCGACGGGCGAGAACCAGCCGGTTGCCGGCGAGGACATCCGCGTCGCGGTCGGCGACGACGAGATCACGAGCATCGCGGACAAGCTCGGTGTCTCGAAGGACGAGGCGGCGACCGCGGTCGCGACGGTGCTCCCGGACGTGGTCGACCAGGTCTCGCCGAACGGTGAGCTGCCCCCGGACGACGAGCTCGAGTCGGCCTTCGACCGGCTGAAGAAGGCGGACGGCTAGGAGCTAGTGCGCGCAGCCGGAGCCGCAGGCGCCCCCATGCTCGGCCGCGGGGGCGTCTGCGCCCTCCTCGACCGTGAACGAGTGGCCGCAACCGCACGAGGCTTGGGCATTCGGGTTGTCGATCTTGAAGCCCGACTCGGCGAGCCCGGTCAAGAAGTCGATCGTCGCGCCCTTGAGATAGGGCGCGCTATAGGGGTCGATCACGACCTTGACCCCGTGCTGCTCGATCGTCTCGTCGCCCTCGGCGGCACCGGAGTCGAAGCCGAGCCCGTACTGGAAGCCGGAGCAGCCGCCGCCCTGAATCGCGACGCGGAGCACCTGGCTCTCGCCCTCCGGATCCTCGGCCATCAACTCGCGGATCTTGTCGGCAGCCGTCGCGGTCAGCGAGACGAGGGTCGTGCCCTCTCCGGTTACCTCTTCGATCGTCGCCATGACCGGATGGTAGCACCGGCCCCGACGGGTACCAAGAGACCGACTTTGTGACAGCCGGAAATCGCTTGAACACTGCGATTCCATCTCTCTTCGTGCGCCCCACCGCGACTTGCTAGCGTTCGCGCGAACCGGATGCTCGGCGACTACTTCCCCTTCCTGGTGTACGCCTTCCTCGCAGCCGTGATCCCGGCCTCGATGATCGCCTTCTCGTTCATCTTCGCCACCCCGCCGCAGAAGCGAGTGAAGGCGCGCTTCCTGCCGTTCGAGTCCGGCGTCTCGGAAGGAGCGCCGAAGCAACAGCGGTTCACGGTCAGCTTCTACCTGACGGCGATGCTCTTCATCCTCTTCGACATCGAGATCGTCTTCCTCTACCCGCTCGCGATCGTGCTCGACGCGCTCGGCTGGTTCGGGCTCGTGGAGTTCCTCGTCTTCGTCGCGATCCTCGGCGTCGCCTATGTCTACATCTGGCGCAAGGGTGCGCTGGAATGGAAGTAGCGGCATGGCTGTAGACAAGACGATCGACCAGAACCGCGCCTCGAAACGCCCGCTTGCGGTGGCCGGGCTGCAGAGCGAGCGCCTGCTCTGGCCGACCCGGGGGCCGGGCGTCTTCGAGCAGGAGGTCGAGAGCCTCGAGGACGCGCTCGGGCTGACGACGCTCGAGAAGGCCGTCGCCTGGGCGCAGACGAACTCGATGTGGCCGGACACGTTCGGGCTAGCCTGCTGCGCAATCGAGATGATGGCGATCGTCTCCGCGCGCCATGACATCGCCCGCTTCGGGATGGAGCGCTTCTCGTCCTCGCCGCGGCAGGCCGACCTGCTGATCGTCTCGGGCCGCGTCGTCCACAAGATGGCCGCCCCGCTCCGTCAGGTCTACGACCAGATGCTCGAGCCGAAGTGGGTGATCGCGATGGGTGCCTGCGCGAGCTCGGGCGGGATGTTCAACAACTACACCGTCCTCCAGGGGGTCGACAAGATCGTGCCCGTCGACATTCACGTGCCCGGTTGCCCGCCGCGGCCCGAGGCGCTGATCGAGGGGATCGTGCGTCTCCACGAGAAGGTGATGGCCGGGGTCCCGCCCGCGTACCAGATCCGCGGGGTCGCCTCGTAGTGGAGTATGAAAGCGTCCCCGGTCTCGTCGAGACCCGCGAGGCCTTCGGCGAGACGACGCTCGTCGTCGATCCCGCGCGCCTGCTCGAGGCCGCGGCGAACCTGCGCGACGAGGCCGGCTTCAACATCCTCGCAGACATCGCCGCCACCGACTATCTCGGCTGGGGCGAGCTCGGCGTCGCCGGCTACATCGGCACGGCGGGAGGTCGCGACCTGAACGCTCCCGGCTCGCAGGGCTATGCGCGGCGGCCGGAGCCCAAGCCGAAGCGCTTCTCCCTCAACTACCACCTCCTGCGGCTGGCCGACGACCCGCTGCGCGTTCGCCTCCAGGTCTGGCTCGACGAGGGCGAGAGCGTCCCGAGCGTCGTCTCGCTCGGGCCGACCGCGGATTGGCACGAACGAGAGGCGTTCGACATGATGGGCATCGCCTTCGACGGTCATCCGAACCTGCGCCGGATCCTAATGGAGGACGACT
>JANDLU010000041.1 GCA_024330215.1 Candidatus Gaiellasilicea maunaloa | reverse complement strand
GGTCTCCCTTCGGGGGAGCCACCCGGCGGAGGACTGCACGGATCCGCGCGAGGAGGCAGCGATTTCAGGGTAGAGCCCTCTATCCATGCGGTATTTCGACCGTCGTTTCGCGCTATAGGGAGAATTTCGCCAGTTCTTAGGCCTCGCGGCCCTTCTTATCGGGAGCGGCTCTCCCTCGTTTGGCTCTACCACTTGCTTTCAGCGCTGCTCGCTTCTCGACGTAGTCCTCGACATCTGAGCGCAGCCAAAGCCCGACTCCGCCGATCACCGCGACTGTCTCAGGCGCGTCCTTCTTGCCGAGGCGATACCAGGTGTCTCGATGAACGCCAACCATCTTCGCGGCTTCGGTCGCCCCAACGTAGATGGGCGCCAGTTCGTTGAGCTTCCTGCGGGGGACGGGCTTCCCATCGATGAAGGTTTGGACATCCTTCCGGTGGTAGTAGCGATGCTCCCCAATCGTCAGCACCGGCATTGGCGCGCCCGGCCTCGACATGAAGTAGTAGGGCGAGCTGCCGATCTGCGACGCGGCCATCTCTCGGATGTCGAGCGTGGTAACCAGATCGTCTTTCGCTTGCTTGATGTCGCGGCGGCGCTCCGTCTTCTCATTCGTTGCCTGTTCAATCCCGATCTCTCCGCGCGCCACCTTGAGAATCGTCGCCCAGGTCAGATTGAGGTTGAAAGTCAGTGTCGCGGAGACCGCAGCGCGAAGTTCTCCTTCGCCGAGCGCAGAGTTCCGCTCCCTGGCCCAGTCGTCGTAATCGCGGTAAGCAAGCTTGGGTGGATTTGTGTCGAGCCAAGCGATCACGCTTGCGATGTGATCCTCCCGGCTAAGCCGCGTCGTCTGCGCAGCGCTCAGGTAGCTCCGCTGACGAGCGGTGTTCCTCGCTCTTCGTCCGGCAAGCGCCTCACGAGCGAATCGCCAGGTCGCGAAGGCGCGAATGATCCGGCCGCTCTTCCAGCCCTCACGCAGCTCGTCCGGAGCTGCGTCAAACTGCTTCACCTCAAGCTTGGTCGGGTCGGCCAAGTGGTAGTGCTCGATGACCGCGCGCATGATCCGCAGCGCCTCTGCGCGCTCGTCGAGCTGGCTGTCCCGCACGACATCGGTTCTCCCAGCGATGAGGTAGTCACGCATCTCCTGATAGGCGAGAAGCTGATCCCCCTCCGGCAGGAGAGCGAAGCGCTTCAGTAACGCGGCGACGTGGCGCGGAAGTTCGCTGGGCATGAGCCGCCTTGTATCAGGCTGAGGGCTCCCCGCCCGCTGCATCCTGATGTCCGGCTTTCTGCTGGGCGCTCAAGAGGTGCGGACGTCCCGACTGCTAGACATCGCCTGGTGGCCACACCGACTATTCACGGGGGGACGGCGACTCAACGAAGCAAACTCCAGAGCGTCATCGAGGAGTGCGTTACGCAACTTGGATGGGGCGAATCAGTCACCTGGCAAATCAGATCGGTTCCGCCAGAGGACGATCCAACCGCAGCTCACGCGGGCGCACGAGAGGGGCAGGTTTGGATTCTCGGGGACTTCCTGGGGACGAGCCCAGTTGTAGCGGTGAAGCGCACGACGCTCGAAGAACTCGCTCACTCCTATCTCTGGTCTCTAGGAGTCCCACACGACATCACGCCCGCGTCATTCGTTCAGGAGGCTTTCGCCGTTTGGGTTGTCGCAGCGAGCTTCGGCCTTGACGCGCCCCGCCTGCCTCCACTTGACTTCGACTGGCAGCCTCTTCAGAACAACGTGGTTGCCTACATTGCTGGTTCCTGTGTCGGTGCAGAGTGGGCATCCGTCGATAGTGCGTCCGACGCTCTGGACGACTGGCAATCCGCGGAGCCGCCGGATTCGGTCGCTGACGTGGAACGACGCTTCCTCGCTCTAGCGACCCAAGAGCTACGGCGTCACAACCCGCGTGGCAACAATCCCCTGGCAGTGGGCGAGGCTCTTGCCGCGTGGTATCGCGTTCAAGCGCAGGGTTTCGTCGCCGAGTAGTAGCCGAGAGATCCTTGGCGTAACGCATCCTCGGGTCTATGCATGAGCGATGGCAGCGCCAGCCCCTCGAACACCCCTACTCGCTTTGGGCGGGCTCCCCCTCTTACCACCAAGCGTCTCATTCACCCCCTCTCCGGCGTGGGTGCGGACGGACGCGGTTTCAGGTGTTAGACCCCGCCCGCCGTCTTCCTGAACCAGTAGGGCCGAACGTTGTCAATCGCTCTTGCCTGCGCGTCCTCGTGCGCCTGGTCGATCTCGTCCTGAGAGAAGCCGAAGTGGAGAAGCGCCTTCGACCAGGTGCCGTAGCGGCTGCGATATGGCCCCGACGAAGGCAGGCTGATCTCCTGGCCCTGGGCCTGCGCCAGCTCAAGCTCACGGTCGCGCCAGAGACCGAACTCGACGACGAGCGGCACGTGTCCCACGTAGTCGGCGCAACGCTGCAGGGTCTCGCGCAGCGTTTCTTCGCGGTAGCGATGAACCTTGCCGACGCGCCGAAGCCGAAAGCGTGCGTCGATCTTCGAGGCGGTCTCGTCCTCCGACATCAGGAGCGCGTCTTTCGCGCGCTTCCAGGTGCCGAAGTGCTTGATCACCTGACTCAGCGGCGGGATCTTCTCTCCCGCCTTCACGAGCCGCGGCTGGATTGCCCGGTAGTCGCCAACGCTGATCTCGCCGTCGATCTCATCCTGGACGCGACGGAGCCCGGCGATGAAGCGCTCCATCTCAGTGCCCTCGCCCGCGAGCCGGAGAAGCCGCAGCTCTCTGAGTCTCGCGAAGACCGCATCCTGCTCGTCGGGCTGAAGCGACTGGAAGAGGATCGCGAGCATGTCGGCGGGTGGGGTGTCACTCATAGAGCCCGAACGTAGTGCTCGGAAGCGACCGATAGACCCGTCTCGGAGCCTCGAAAAGTACCGCCGGGTGTCAATTGCTCGCGCCTGGCTAGGTTCGCGAGCCGATGGAGTGCCCGCCTGATGAGATCGCTGAGTTGATCGAGAACACGCTCGGCATCACCGGCGTAAGGGCTCACGCGCTCGGCGTCTTCAACGACATCTACTTCCGCGTCGAGGTCAGCCGCTTCGGCGGCGCGGACGCTCGCACCTACCTCGTCTGCCTCGCCGACGGCGACCCCGCGCACGTGACTAGCACCTACATGCTCAACAAGGCTCTTTCACCGTGGTGGGAAGAGAAGCCCTCGAACCCATCGCGCGCCTTCTTCGCCGCCAGCCCCTGCGCGATGGACTTCCTCTCAGCCGTCGTCTTCTCAGTGCCGAGGTGGAACGTGCGCCAGACCCGCTAACGCGGCCGACCACAATCACGAGGCGCTCGCGGCAGCCTCGCTGTCTCGCCGGAAGTGCCAGGTCTCCAGCAGGAACTCCGCTACGGCCCGACTGGAGTTGAAAGCGAGGCGGGCGTGTCGCGAGAACGCAGGACTTGCCGCCGTCTTGCCATGTCCAAGCCCCAACTCGTTCCGTAGTTCGGCAAGAGACTGGACTGCCGTCGCAAGGTTCTGCAGCACGCGATGCGCCGACTGGCTGCCCTTCGCGCTGCCGGGCACGGCCTCACGGTTCAGCTTCAGCGCCTGCGCAGTCTTCTTGTAGAGATCGAGAAGACTCTCGTCTTTCTGGTAGTCGATGGTGTAGTCATCGAGGACGAACTTGCAGACCGACTCGACAAGCTCCTTGGCCGAGCCGACGGCCGCGGGAGGATCGCGCTCAATGTTCGAAGCGATCCTCTCCAGGTGAAGCTCAACGACGCGGGGGTCGCCTAGCCGATGGAACTCCGTGATCGGGACGCTCAATCCGAGCGGCGTCGTCGTGAGTATCCCTGCGTCAGTAACGGGGATACCGTCACGCTGAAGGCTCCGGATGAGATCCTTCGCCATTGGCACGAAGGCATCGTCCGCGTCTCGGCCCCAACTATCGATCGCGTCGAGATACACACGCGCGAGCCTCGTGACCTGCGCAGGATCAGAAAAATCGATCGCGGCGTGGTAGCCCGCAACGAGGCTGCGGCGCTGGCCCGAGTCGAGTCCTTCGTAGTCGGCGATCGGCTCGAAATCCTCGTTCTCGAAGACTTGGTCGATTAGCCGCAATACGGCGAACGCCGTCGCGAACTCGGCGAACTTCGATCTGGATCGCTTGGAGATCTCCACCTTGCTAGTAGAGCATCGGCTTCGGAGGGAGTTGCGTGTCCCAGACAAGCGCGAGCGCCGAATCCGCCTGGCCGGTTGTGCGACTGATCTCGACGAAATCAGGCGGCGCGCAATTCCAGCTTCGTGATCTCAGGATCGTCGAGCATCGCGCCCCGGACGGTGGGCAAAGCCCAGCCATTGACGTGGGCGCGGTAGCGCGCGTGACGCTGGACGGCGTCGATGCTCAGCTCCCAAGCGTCGCGCACGCTGAAGTCAGGGTTGAGGATGAGCGCGACCAGCACGTCGAACGGCGGCGGCTCAGAGTCGAGGTTGCGCATCGTCGAATAATGAGGCGGCAGCTTGCCGTCGTTTGTCAGGCGGCGGGCTTTCACCTGCACTCGCGCGCCCTCCTTGGTGATGAGGTCGTATCCAGCCATCGAGCCAGTCTCAGGCTCGACCTCGTAGTGGGCTGCGACCAGGAACTCGCAGTAGTCGCCGATTGGATTGTTGCCCGAACGGATGACGCCGCGCTCTCGCAGCTCGGACATCAGCTCTGCCCAAAGTGCGAGCAGCTTGCCGTTGTCGAGCGGCTGGAAGATCTCGCGAAATTCCGAAGGCGGCTTCACTCGTGTCAGGACGGAGCTAGTAGCAGGGCGGCATACGCCGCGTCTCGGGCGGTGACGGCAAGGGCGTCGCAGCGCTCGTTATAGACGTGCTTGTTGTGCCCTTTGACCCAGTCCCAGGCCTCCACCTCGTGCAGCGAGACGAGCCTGATCAACTCCTCCCAAAGCGCCTGGTTGGCGACCGGCTTCCTCGATGAGGTGCGCCAGATGCCGTCCTTCGCCCGGAGCTTCCAATCACTAATCCAATCATCGTTGAAGGCCTTCGTGATGTATTTGGAGTCGGTGCAGACACTCACCTTGCAAGACTTCTTCAGCGCCTTCAGACCGGAGATGACGGCCTGAAGCTCCATCTGATTGTTGGTCGTGTGCGCCATCCCGCCGGACAGCTCCAACTCGCGGCCGCCCTGGACGACGATTGCTGCCCAACCGCCTGGGCCGGGATTGCCCATGCAGGCGCCGTCGGTGTAGATCGTGATCGCGCTCACGCGGCGAACCTAGCGGATGCGCGGGATGCTTATCGGCGCGGCGCGAAGCTCGCGGCAGAAGCAGGCGTGAAAGATCCGCACCCTGCGGGACAGCCCGCCGAATCCTGATAGATAACTCGCCCCATGGCCCGCGGCGAGCCCCAAGCAACCGTTACCGCACTCGTCGCCCGCATTCTCGGGGCCGAGTTCGTCGAGACGCCCGTCTGGCTCATGCGACCGGTCGAGGCCGACTGTGGCGGACGCTGGGCGCTCGTCTGCGCGATCTACAACGAGCTGACCGGGCTCGTCCTGCCGGATGGGATGCCACCCCGCGAGCGGCGTCAGGTCGATGCGGTGCTGCAGGTTGATGAGCAGTCGCGCATCCTCGAAGTCGATGAGACCCAGCACTTCAACCGCTACCGGGCCTTGACGCTTCGGCACTACCCGGAAGGAGCGCGGGTCGCCTTCCCGATTGAGCGCTGGATCGAGCGGAGCGAGAAGAAGCTTCGGCTCGAAGGCGGAGGCTTTGGAAAGCCGAAACCTCCGCTCTTTCCAGCCGAGCATGGGCGCCATATGCAGCGGGCCTTCCGCGACATGCTCGCCGATCTCCTCCCACCAGAACACGGCTTTGCGCCGACGCTTCGGATCGCCGACTTTGAGGTGACCGACTGGCTCCACGGAGCCGGGGCCGAGGGGCGCATGCGCCAGCTTCTCAGCGAGCGCCTCTAGGTCTTCGCGGGGCCGACCTCCTCGCGCGCGCACGCGCGGTCTTTTGATGTGAGGGGCAAAACGCCACTCCCCGACGATCTCGGGCGACGACGGAGGCACCGAATGTCGAATGAGCTGAGACGCCTCATTCAGGAGTTGGTCAGCAACGGCTACACCATCGTCCAAGGGCGAACGCACTACCTGGTCAAGAGTTCCGACGGGCGAGGGACTCTCTCATCACTCCCCGTATCTCCCGGGCGCGGGCGCTGGGAGAAGAACCTGCGATCCCAACTTCGCCGGAGAGGGTTGCTGTAAGCACAGGCGAGCGGCTCAGGACAGGGGCGATCGGGTCGCCCCTGTCCGCTGCCTCGCTCGACAATCGAACTCGCTAGGCCGGAGACTGCGCGGCTGCGCGCTTCCGAAGCAGCTTCTCCTTCAGCTGCTGCTGTGGATAACGCGGATCGTTCCGCTGTTCTGCCTGCGTCTGCTCGGTCATCACGCCGCTCTTGAACGCGCCCTCAAGAGCGCCCGGGTCGAGCAGCTCAGCGGGCCAAACATCGAGCGCGTCAGCGACCCGGAGAAGCGTTGTCACGCTGATGAGAGCCGGAGCGAACAGCTCCTTCTTCGTCTCCTCGTCGAGGCTCGCCCGCTCCGCGATCTCATCGAGCGTCAGCCCGGCGGCGACTGCGCGCTGCTCGACACGAACCAGCACGAACGTCGCCTCGTCTTCGAAGTCCGCCATCTCAGGCTCGGCCGCGCCTGCCTCGATCGTTACACCAGCATCCGCAGCGACCGTCTCAAGCCATTGCGTTGCCTGCTCTCGTGCCTGTTCCGGAGACTTGGCTTCCAGCAGCACCGATGCGTGTAGTGCGGCAGCTTCGTCGTCGAAATCGACGTCGAAGAGGTAGATCCCGTCCTTGCTGTGAAGCCGCAGCGGCGCGAGCGCCTCCTGCAGCCGTTCGGCCTCCTCGACCTCGAACGTGGAAGCTGTTACCTGCCATAGCTGGGTCAATCGATATCCCTTCAAAGTGGTTGGGGCGCGGAACCCTACAGTCGCCGTCGGATACATCGTCACGTGCGGCCTCAGTTAGGACAGAAGAACTGCGATTCGCTGATCTCGATCTCCACTACCGAGAAGAAGGGCGCCCACTTGGGTTCATCGCGGAGCACGTCGAGCAGCGCCTCGGCAGCCAGCTTCTCGTTGACGAAAACATCGATCGCCAGCGGATCGTCAGCCTCGACAAGTGCGAACAGCTTCATGCGGTAAGTCTCCCGCCTAGGCGCTCCAAGCAACAGTGGCCGTTCGTGCCAGGGCTCCAGCGCCGCGACGTCGATAGCCGCCCCACCTCGTAGGCTTCGGCGTCGTGGAACCGGCGCTTCAGACTTACGCTGACGAGCTAGCCCTGCATCTCAACTCGGGCATCGCCCGCGAGCAGACGTATCGGCCAGCCCTGGCGGCGCTCATGCAAACCCTGCGCGACGGGGTCGTCGCGTCGAATGACCCGGCACACATCGAGGCTGGCGCCCCTGATTACACGGTCTGGATCGACTCCGCCTCCGGCCCGCTGACGATCGGCTACGTCGAGGCCAAGGACATCGGTATCTCTCTCGACGCGACCGAGGCCTCGGAGCAGCTGGCGCGCTACCGGCAGTTGCCGAACCTCGTCCTGACCGACTACCTGGAGTTCCGCTGGTATCGAGACGGCGAGCGCCAGGACATCACTGGAAGGCTCGGCCATCGCGACGGAACCAACTTCGTTCCCGACGAGGAAGGAGCGGCCCGAGTCGCTGAGCTGCTGCGTGCGTTCCTCGGTCAAGACCCGTTGCCCATTCGCCGGGCCGAGGATCTGGCCAAGCGGATGGCGATTCTCGCTCATCTCGTCCGCGACGGGATCGTCCGGCTCTTCACGCTCAATAAGGCTTCGACAACCCTCGTTGACCTGCGGAGAACCTTCTCCGAGGTCTTGATCCCGGACATCGAAGTCGAGGAGTTCGCGGACATGTTCGCGCAGACCATCGCCTACGGGCTGTTCGCAGCGCGGATCAATCATCGAGCCGACGCCGGGCACTTCAGTCGCGCCGATGCTGCCACCGAGATCCCGCGCACGAATCCCTTCCTCCGCCGCCTCTTCACGATGATCGCCGGGCCGGATCTGGACGATGAGCCATTCGTCGGCTTCGTCGATGACCTCGTCCGCCTCCTCGCCCGCGCGGACATGCCTGCCGTGCTCACGGACTTCGGGCGACAAGCGGGTCGCGACGATCCGGTCGTCCATTTCTATGAGACCTTCCTTCAGGCCTACGACCCCGAGCTACGCGAGCTTCGTGGCGTCTATTACACGCCGGAAGCGGTCGTCTCCTACATCGTCCGGTCGGTCGATCAAATCCTCAAAGATCGCTTCGACTGCGCCGCCGGGCTCGCCGATGTCGAGACGACCACCTACCGAGCAGTCGATGCCGAAGGAGCGGAGCGCGAAGCCACCTCGCCGCGGGTTCTGATTCTCGATCCGGCCTGTGGCACGGGAACCTTCCTCTACACCGTGATCGCCGGGATCAGGGAAACCTTCCGGCAGCAGGGGAACGCCGGGCTCTGGCGCGGCTATGTGCGCGACCATCTCTTGCCGCGGCTCTTCGGATTCGAGCTGCTGATGGCTCCATATGCGGTGGCTCACTTGAAGCTCGGGATGCAGCTTGCGGGACTTGACCTGCCCGAAGAGGAGCAGGCCGATTGGGCCTACGACTTCGCGAGCGACGACCGGCTGAGCGTCTTCCTGACGAACTCGCTGGAGCCCAGCGTTCGGGCAGCGACGATTCCCTTCGGAGCGTTCATCTCAGAGGAAGCGAACGCCGCAGCTGACGTGAAGAGCGACCTTCCGATCATGGTTGTGCTCGGCAACCCGCCCTACTCCGGCCACTCCGCGAACGCCTCCTCGCGTCAGCTCATTGACCCTAATGACGCTCGCCGTCGCATTCGCGAGCGCACCTGGATCGGGGAGTTGATCAACAGCTACTTCTTCGTCGATGACGCGCCCCTCGCCGAGCGCAACCCGAAGTGGCTCCACGATGACTACGTCAAGTTCCTCCGTTTCGGCCAGTGGCGCATCGACCAGACCGGTGCTGGCGTCCTCGCCTTCATCACGAACCACGCCTACCTGATGAACCGCAACTTCCGAGGCATGCGCCAGCAGCTCATGGAGTCGTTCTCAGACATCTACATCCTCGATCTGCACGGGAACGCGCGCAGCCGACACTTGCCCCCCGGCGGTGGCGCCGACAGCAACGTCTTCGACATCCAGCAGGGGGTTGCGATCGCTCTCTTCGTCAAAGACCCGGAACGCGCTGAAGGCCCGGCCCAGGTCTGGCACGCCGACCTATGGGGCACGAGGGCTACGAAATACGACTGGCTCGACGCGAACGATGTGACAACGACCGATTGGACTGAGGTCGAGCCCCGCTCGCGTTTCTATCTCTTCAAGCCGCAGAACCTCGAACTCGCTGACGAATACGAGCGCGGCTGGCGGCTCACAGAAGCGATGCCGACGAACGTCGTTGGCTTCCAGACCCACCGGGATCACTTCGCGGTCGCGATCGACCGCGAGACGATGGTCGCGCGGCTCGATGATCTCCGTGACACCGGGAAGACGGACGCCGAACTACGTGAGACCCACAATCTGACCGACAACCGCGACTGGGAGCTGGAGGCGGCTCGGGAGACGATCCAGGGCGACGCCGACTGGGAAGACCATCTGATCGAGTGCCTCTACCGCCCCTTCGACACGCGCTGGTGCTACTTCAGTCCGGTCGCGATGGACTACCCGAGGCGCGAAATGCAGCGGCACGTTGCTGGGCGAAACAACATGTGTCTCGGGGTCGGCCCGGGTGGAAACGCCGTTGACGACCCCGAGTGGTCGCTCGTGTTCTCCTCGCGCGAGCCTGCCGACGCGAACGTCTTCCGACGTGGCGGTATCACGGTCTGCCCGCTCTACCTCTACCCTGGGGAGGCTGGCGAGCAGGTGTCTCTTATCGAGGCTGCTGACCCCGGTGGGCCGACGCCGAATCTCGCCGAGGGCTTCACCGCCGCCTTCGCAGACCAACTCGGCCTTGAGTTCCTCACCTCTGAGGCAGGAGATCTGGAGACGACCTTCGGCCCGGAGGATGTCTTCCACTACATCTACGCGCTGCTCCACAGCCAGAGCTACCGCATCCGATATGCGGACTTCCTAGACATCGATTACCCCCGCATCCCGATTCCGCCCGACGTTGACCTCTTCAGGGATTTGCTCGGGTTCGGCTCACGGCTATTCGCGTTGCACCAGCTGGAGGCACTCAGCCTCGCGGACGCCATCGCCACCTATCCGATTCCTGGCTCGGACATCGTCGAGATCGCCCCTCGCTTCGTTCCTGACGAAGAGGTGGAGGTTGAAGCGGGCGCTGAGGCAGCGCTCGACGTGCCCGTCCTCGGACGGATCTACATCAGCGAGAACGCGGGAACTCGGCGGGCGCAGTATTTCGACGGCGTCCCCGAGGAGGTATGGGCGTTCCGTGTCGGCGGCTACCAGGTCGCGGAGAAATGGCTGAAGGATCGGCGGCGCCGGGCAATCACTCCTGAGATCCCCCGCTTCATGCGGGTGCTCACAGCAATCGCTCAGACAATCGAGGTGATGGGCGAGATCGAAGAGGAACTAGAGGTCTGGCCCTGGGAGATCCCGGCAGATCCCGCGGTCTAGAGCGGATCGCTAGCGCGCCAGCAGCAATTCGCGCGCCTTCGGCGTCGGCATCTCCGACCACTCGCGCCCGTGCAGCTCACGCCCTCCCGCTTTCGAGCGGATGCCTCCCCACTGCTTGAAGAAGAAGGAGACCTTCGCGGCCTCGCACTGCCGCTGAAGCTGGACGATCCAGTCTTCCTTCACCGGCCGGTGACCCGGGCCTGATTCGCCTCCGGCGATCAGCCAGTCGATGCCTGTCAGGTCGAGCCCGACAAGCTCGCCCAGAAGCGGCTCGGCTGAAATGAATCGCACAGCGGCTGGCACCTGTCGGAGGTAGTTGGCTCGCTCGACCCAGCGTTTGTTCTCGATCGAGACGCCCATCCAGACGTTCTCCGGCCATGGGAGAGAAGGCGCCAACTCGGCCAGGCGCTCATGCCGCTTGGTCAGCACCTGAAAGATGTGCTGCTTCGCCTGACCCATGACCTCGAAGACCTGCTCGATGTAGGCGAGCGGGATGTCCTCGTGGAAAAGGTCAGACATCGAATTGACGAAGATGACGCGAGGGCGCTTCCAGCGCAGCGGCTGCTCCAGGCGCTCCGGCCAGATCCGCAGGTCGAAGCCCTGCTCGTAGGGGTGGCCTTTCAGCCCGCGCCAGCGCTCGGCGAAGGTCTCGGCGTAGCAGTGCGCGCAGCCAGGCGAGACCTTGGAGCAGCCCGTGACCGGGTTCCAGGTCGCCTGCGTCCATTCGATGCGAGAGTTGTCGGCCATCAGCTAGATCGAACACATGTTCGTGTCACATTCGGATGTTACAGGCCACTTTCGTCATCGAGCCTTGGATTCCGCACCCTTCGTCGTCGCCAGCTCAGACTACGATCCCTCGCCACATGCCTGGTGACAGCGCCAAAGGCTTCTTCGGTCGTGTCCGTCCCTGGCAGTGGATCAAGCACTCGGTCTTCACCCAGTATCTCTGGATCTGGGCGATGAAGGTCGGCTCGCCGCCGCAGGCAAAGACGATCTGGGTGATCGATGCCTTCGCCGGTGCTGGGGAGTTCACGGACACGGAGACCGGCGAGACGGCGGCGGGCTCGCCCCTGCAGGCGGCGCTGATCGCGAAGAAATACAACGAGCTGCCGAAGAAGGTGGCCGCGGGCAAGGAGCTTCGGCTGATCTGCATCGAGCGCGATCCCGATCATTGCGCTGCACTCAAGGAGCGGCTGAAGGGGTTCGACTTCGTAGAGGTGCTCGAAGGCGAGTTCGGTGAGCACGCCGACGCGATCGTGGCGAAGATCGGAACTGATCGCGCCCTTGTCCTGCTCGACCCGATCGGCCTGAAGTCGATCGACGCCGTGACCTGCAAGAAGCTGCTCCACCGCAACGGCAAGACGGACGCCTTCGTCAACGTCCAGTTCGCCGTCGTCCATCGCACCCGCGGACAGATGCTCCCGGACGGCGAGCCTGACCCGGACGTGCAGGGATCAGCGGCCAACGTCAGGAACATCGACGCGTTCTTCGGAACAGAAGCATGGCGCAAGATCGCGCTCAGCGGAATGTCTCTGCGCGAGCAGGAAGCGGCCTGGCTCCAGCTCTACTACGACGAGGTCGTAGGCTGGCGCTACAGCTGCAAGCACCACTATCCGGTCAAGCGCACCTTCGACGGCAAGCCGAAGTATTACCTCGTCCATATCGCTGATCATCCTGACGCTGACTGGCTGATCAACAACCTGCTCGCCTCAGTTGAGAGCCGCCTCTTCGTCGTCTCCCGAGAGCGAGAGAATCCAGGATCGCTGACAGGTTTCGCTGACGAAGAAGACAGGGTGCGTGTCGAGGATCTGAAGCGCGCGCTCGGGAAGGCAGCTATCGAGCTGATCGGGACACAGCCGAGCCGGGCGATGCAATTCGGCCAGCTGTGCCTAGCCTTGCGCCCCGAGTTCTTCGGAAAGCTCAAGGAAACCGATTACTCGAAGGCGATCAAGGCGCTGATCGAAAAGGAGCAGCTCGTCCGGGAGAAAAAGGGGCTCCACCCAGCGCTCAAGCCTGACGAGGTGATTTCGCTTCCGCCGGTTTGAGGTTCCCGGCGCAATCTTGCAAGAGCCTCTCCCTAGTCCGCACCCGTCAGTTTCTTCTCGATCCAGAGCGGTGTCCCCAACTCCCCCGGCTTGTGGAAGCCCTCGGCCGTCGGTGGCTGGGCACGCTTCTCGTCGAAGATCAGCCACTCGCGCCAGACGGGCTCGATCAGCGATTCGAGCTTTACGTTCAGAGCAAGGGCGCAGTTGCTCAGAAGCCGAACGCCTGGGTCGCGGATCTGGTTCGCCTCCAGTCGGCGGATCGTCTTCCAGGAAACGCCGACTTTGTCGGCCAAATCCTGTTGCGTCACTCCGCGGGCGATCCGCGCAAGCGTTAGCCGCGACGCGGTCTGAGATTGGCTGCGCCGGTATTGCTTCATCCGGCGTAAGCGTAATTCGAATCGCCGACTAGGTTCGCGCGGTACATGGACTTTCTGGTCCGATCACCATCGCCCCCTCCTAGGTTCGCCGCAGATGGCGACGAACCCCAACGCGACGGAGGCCCCTCCTAAGAAGCGCAACGGCGTGAAGAAATACCTCCCGACGCCTCCGAGCGGGGAACAGCCCTTCGCGAAGTGCCGTGAGGAATTGAAGGGGCTTACCGACGCTGAGATCGTCCTTCTCGTGATGGACACGCCCGCCTGGAAAGAGGCGATGGTGCCGGTGCTCGATGCGGTCGATCGCGAGCGCAAGGCATCCAGGCGCGGCGGGCGCGGTGGCACGCCCGTCTATTCGGCGGAGGACATCGAGAAGGCGCTTCTCTTTCAGCGCGTCTGCGGCTACCGCACATACAAGAAGGCTCACATGCGCCTCAACGCCGACCGCAGGACACGCGAGGCGCTTGGCTTTGATCGTGCGAACGCGAAGAAAGCCACACGCTACGCCGACGGTGTGCCGTCGCAGGCAACGGTGTCTCGCCACCTTCAGCGCTTCGGCAAGGAGCGGCGCGGCGATGCCTGGGATGAACTTGCCCGCACACTCCGCGACTTCCACGTCGCCAACTTCCCCGAGATGCAAGAAGAGATGCTTGTCGCCCAGGGAGATGGCACCGCGGTCAAGACGCACTACACCACGCCGATTATCAATCCGAAGACCGGCAAGGTGACCAACGAGGCGAGCGTGACTTGCCCAGACGGTGGCTACATGCCGCCGAGCGCCGGGCCGGACAAGTCGGGCAATGGCTGGAACGCCCTTCCGATCTCGACCCACTCCTCAGTGCCCTTCGTCTGGGCGCTCCCGAAGATTCACGAGTCCGAACCGGTTGAAGCAACCAAGCTTGTCCGTGATGAACTGATAGGGCGAGTTCTCCCGCTGCTCGGGCCGGATCGAAAGATCGGCGTCATCACCTTCGACGGCGCGTTCGCGAGCCCCACCCTCCGTAAAGAGCTGCGCGCGGCTGGCTGGGCGGAGAACATCCACCACGTCAGCCATCGCAAAGAGAGCGAGGATCGCGCTGCGAAGGAGCGGGCGCGCCGCTATCCGATCGAGGGCTACGAGGGCAAGTGGTTCTCCGACGGACATCGCCAGCTCCTCTGCGCCTGCGGTCAGGGGACGACGCGTGGGCGCTTCAAGTTCCGCAAGGACATGAGCGTGGCTTGCTGGGTCGAGGGCGCCTGCGATACGTGCGGCCCGATCTCGATCACAAGCGGCAAGTGGCGCCTTGCCAAGAACCCGTCGCGCTGGGTTCGCGTCGATCCGTCGAACCCAAAGGAAGATCCCGACCTGCTCTTCGGCAACTCGCTGACCTTCGACGATGAACTTTCGCGTCAGTTCGGCGACCGCCGCTTCGGGCACAACGAAGGCTTCCACGGTTCTGCTCTCTGGCGCCGATTCAGGATCACGACTGAGAAGCGCTGGTTCCGAACAGTGCATGACGCCCGAGCCGACATCGGCATTTGCTTCTCGATCATCCACACGGTTGCGATGGAACAGCGTCGGCGCAAGCGGGCCGCTCTCGCTGCCTCACCACCAGGCACCTCTTAGCGCCCCGGCGCCTCTCCCCTAATCACTCTCCAAAGCCAGCGGCATACGCCGCTGGCTTCTTTTCGTTCCGCCGGGAATCGGCGCGCCAATTTCGCCAATTTCGCTGTGCGCTCGCTCCTTTCAGTGGTATGAACCGAGAGCGGTGGGTTCGACGAAGCGCCAAATAGCTGGGGTTTCCTGAAATTACCTTGCTCCTGATCCCTGGAATCGCTGCCAGGAGCTCCTCATAGACGATCGGCCGCGGCACGTAGTCGTCGGCACCCCGCTGGAAGGCTCGCACGCGATCGACCGCGTCCGACCGCTCGGGCCCGAGCACGATCACCGGCACCTCCCTGTTCCAGGTGCGCCCCGGCTCACCCTCGCGCAGACGCGCGCAGAGATCGAGCTCCGAGACGAGCACGAGATCGGGCAGGCGACGCTCCGCGAGGTCGAGTGCCTCGCCGCCGAACCGCACATTCAGGACCTCGAAGCCGTCCGTCAGAAGCTGACGCTCGAGATAGTCGCGAGTCTCGGTCTCTGAGTCGGAGAGGAGCACGGCGGCGGCCACGAGGTCGAAGCTAGCATCGTCGTTTCCGGGCCGACAGATGTCCTTTGTCTCTATTTCTCAACGGTTCCTCCCCAGCCGTCCGTCCTGCTCACGGCCGCTTCGGACAGTACTGCCCTTGCTTGCCTTCGTCGGTCTCGCCGCAGGCGGCGGCACCGGCTGGCAAAGGCACGCGCCGCTTCCCGAGCCGCGTACCGAGGTAGCAGCCGCGATCGCGAACGGAACGATCGTCGCGGTGGGCGGCTTCGAGTCTTCGGGTGCGAACTCAGCGCGGGCCGACGCCTACTCGATCGCCGACGACCGCTGGCGGCGGCTGCCGAACCTGCCCGTCGCCGTCGACCACGCGGCAGCCGCGAGCGCGAAGGGCAAGGTCTACGTCGTGGGTGGCTATGGCGCCGACCGGCGACCGCTGCGCACCGCATTCGTCCTCCAGTCGGGCCGTTGGCGCGCGCTCGCTCGCCTGCCGGAGGCGCGAGCCGCTGCTGCCGCAGCCATCGCGGGCGACGTCCTCCACGTCGTTGGCGGCGTGGACGCTCGTCGCGAGCTCGCCCGCGTCGCGTTCGCGCTCGACCTCCGGACAGGACGCTGGTCGCGCCTGCCCGGCCCGACGCCGCGCGAGCATCTCGCGGCGGCAGCCTCGAACGGGCTCGTCTACGCGCTCGGCGGGCGGCGCGCGGGCTACGACACGAACGTCGCGCTGCTCGAGGTCTCCCGTCCCGCCGCCCGAAGCTGGTCGCGCCTCCCGCCGGTACCGAGCGCCCGCGGTGGCACCGGCGCGGCCTTCGTGGCGGGTCAGCTCGTCTCGATCGGCGGCGAGGAGCCGGCAGGGACGATCGCGAGCGTCTTCGCCTACGCGCCCCGTGACCGGCGCTGGCGTCGGCTCGCAGACCTCCCGACGCCGCGCCACGGCCTCGGCGTCGTCGCCCAGCGCGACCGCGTCTACGCGGTCGCCGGCGGCCCGCGACCGGGCCTGACGACGAGCGGCGCCGTCGAGAGCCTCCGGATTCCCTAGAGCCGTCCAGACCGGACGACGCCGAGCAGGAGCCAAACCCCGAGCCCGCCGGAGAGCAGGAACCCGAGCACGGAGAGGAAGTGGACGCCGAAGAGCTGCGGGCCCTCGGTCGCGAGGATCCCGATCAGCGCCGAGCCGAGCAGCCCGCCCGCGACGACGAGCGCGACGACGACCCGGTTGATCGCCACGTCGAGCTTGTGCATGAACTCGTCGAGCCCCTTGTGCACGAAACCGACCTCGATCTGGCCGTCGCGGATCTCCTGGAGCACGTCGTGCACCTGGTAGGGGAGCTCGCGGGCGATCCCGAAGAGCTCGCGCCCCTCCTTCTGGGCGCGGAGCGCGATCTTCTGCGGCGTGTAGCGCTCGAGCATCAGGGCGCGCGCGTACGGCTGGGCGACCTCGAAGACGTTGAAGCCCGGATAGAGGTCGATTCCGACCGAGCCGAGCGTCGCGATCGCCTTGTCGAGCATCACGAAACGGGTCGGCAGCCGCAGGTTCATCGCGTAGATCAGCCCGAAGCCGTCGCGGATCACCTGGATCGGATCGATCTCCGCGAGGGTGGCGCCGTAGTAGCGGTAGTAGAGGTCGCGCAGCTCGGTCGTGAACTCCTCCTCGCGCTCCTTCGGGTAGCGGACGCCGAGCTCCGCGAGTCGGCGCGGCATCCCGTCGATGTTCTCGCTGGCGGCGTCGATGAAGAGCCGCGTCAGCTTGCCCATGTCCGCCTCGGTCAGCTTGCCGACGAGCCCGAAGTCGACGAGACCGATCCGGGCGCCGTCCAGGACGAGCACGTTCGCCGGGTGTGGATCGGCGTGGAAGAAGCCGTGGCGGAAGATCATCTCCATCCAGGTCTCCGTGATCCGGTAGGCGAGCTCGCGCCGCTCCTCGAGCGAGCGCGCATCGAGGTCGAGGTCCGCGAGCTGCACTCCGTCGAGGAACTCGAGCGTCAGGATCCGAGCTCCGGAGTAGGTGCGATAGATCTTGGGCACCAGCACGAGCTCCGAGCCGGCGAAGTTCCGCCGGAACGTTTCCGCGTTGCGCGCCTCGAGCCGGTAGTCGAGCTCGTGGCGGATCGAGCGGGCGAACTCGTCGACGAGCGCACTCGCGTCGATGAAGTCGAGCGAGCGGACGCGCTCCTTGACGATCCGGGCCGCCTGATAGAGGAGCGCGAGGTCGGACTCGATCTGCCGCGGCGCGTCCGGCCGCTGCACCTTGACGACGACGAGCTCGCCGTTCGGCAGCGTCGCCCTGTGCACCTGGCCGATCGAGGCGGCTGCGATCGGCATCTCCTCGAAGGAGAGAAACGCCTGCTCGAGTGAGAATCCGAGCTCCGCCTCGACGACCGACCGCGCCTGCTCGAATGGGAACGGCCGCACGTCGTCCTGGAGCCCGCGCAACTCGGCGACGACGTCCGGCGGGACGATGTCCGGCCTGGTCGAGAGGAGCTGGCCAAACTTGACGAAGGTCGGCCCGAGCTCGTCGAGCAGCTCGCGCAGGTGGCGTCCCCGGTCCGAGCTGCCGTCCGCGTCGAGCTCGACGCGGGAGGTCCACGGGAAGATGTCGGTGAGCTTGTGGCGCTCGAAGAAATAGCCGAACCCGTGCCGGACCGCGACCTGTGCGATCTCGGAGAGGCGGCCGATCTTGCGGGTGCGCGGGGGCACGGCCATCGCAGAGAGTGTTGCACGGCCGCGGCAGGGTTCCTGTGGAACACACGATGATAGAGCCGTGGACGAAGGGCTCATGCTCCTGCTCGTCGGCGCGATTCTCGCGGCCAGCATCGTGGTCGCGCTCGGCGCGGCCCGCACCGGCCTGCCCGTGCTGGTCGCCTTCCTCGCGCTCGGGATGCTGCTCGGGTCCGACGGACCAGGCGGAATCGAGTTCGACGATGCGGAGCTCGCACGCGAGGTCGGGATCGTGGGTCTCGCTCTGATCCTGTACGAGGGCGGTCTGCAGACATCGTGGCGCCGGCTCCGCCAGGTTGCCGCTCCCGCCGCGCTCCTCAGCACCGTCGGCGTGGTCGTGACGGCCGTGCTGGCCGGCGCCGCCGCTCGCGTCCTCTTCGACCTGACATGGCTCGAGGCGATCCTGCTCGGCGCCGTCGTCGCCTCGACCGACGCGGCCGCGGTCTTCGCGACGCTCCGGTTCACGCACATCCGCCGCCGCCTTGCGCGCACGCTCGAGGCCGAGTCGGGCGGGAACGACCCGACGGCGATCGCGCTCACGCTCGGCCTGATCGCCTGGATCGAGCGGCCGACCTCGTATGGGCTGGACGACCTGTCGCTGCTCGTCGTGAAGCAGATCGGACTCGGCCTCCTCGTCGGCGTCGCGCTCGGCGCGCTTGCAGCGTGGGTCTTCGGGCGGCTGCCGCACTCGATCGGCGCTTTCGCACCGGTAGCGTCGGTCGCCGCGGCGGCGCTCTCGTTCGGCGCGGCCGACGTGATCGGGGGGAGCGGCTTCCTGGCGATCTACCTGGTCGGACTTGCCGTCGGGAGCACCCCGTCGCGCTACCGGCGCCATCTCGTCGCGTTCCACGAGGGGCTCGCGTTCCTGGCCCAGGTGGCGCTGTTCGTCGTTCTCGGCCTGCTCGTCTTCCCAAACGAGCTGCCGGACGTCGCCCTGCCCGGGTTGGCACTCGCTGTGCTGCTCATGCTCGTCGTCCGGCCTGCCGCGGTCTGGGCGTCGACGGCGCTGAACGACTTCGACCCGCGCGAGCGGCTGCTGCTCGGCTGGGCCGGGCTCCGCGGGGCAGTCCCGATCGTGCTCGCGACCTTCGTCCTCTCCTCGGACGTGAAGGAGGCGAACACGATCTTCAACGCCGTCTTCTTCGTCGTCGTCGTCTCGGCGATCGTCCAGGGAACGACGCTCGAGTGGGTGGCCGACCGCCTCTCGCTTCTCTCGCCGACCCCATCAACGGCCGAGGCGCCCCTCGAGGTCGGGCCGATGAGCAAGCTCGACCTGATCGACTTCGCGGTCGCCCCGGATCACGCGATCGCGGGCGCGTCCGTGCGCGAGGTCGGCCTCCCGCGGAGCGCGATCATCGCGGTCGTCGCTCGCGGCGACGACTCCATCCCTCCTCGCGGGAGCACCGTGATCGAGCCCGGCGACCGCCTCTTCGTGCTCGCCCCGCGCTCGAGACGGCAGGACGTCGAGGACGTTTTCGCTCGCTGGCGCCGGCGCGTCTAGCGCTCCAGGAGCTTCAGTCGGTGCTCGACCTGGGCGACTCGGAGCTCGAGCGCGGCGAACTCCTCGCGGGTGACCAGGCCGAGCTCGCGAGCGATCCGGTCACCGGTCTCCTGCGGCAGATCGCCGAGCTTGCCGGCGCTCGCGCGGATCTGCGCGCCGAGCTCCTCGACGAGCTGCCGGAGCGCGAAGGAGGTGTTATCTGGCGCGGCCATGGGGCCGAGTCTTCCGGCGCTGCCGCCGCCGCTCGCGCTTGGCGTCATTAGAGACACGCGGCGCCGACGGCTCGTCGTCGCCCGGAGTCGCGACCGGAATCAGCTCCGGCGTCGGCTCCGCCGCGGCGAGCGACTCGGCCTCGTCGAACAGGCGCCCGACCGCGCTCGCGTCGCGCAGCTCGGTGTCGTCACGCCGGCGCGCGTACTCCGGCTCGCGCTCCTTCAGCAGCGCGACGAGCGGCGCCGCGATGAAGATCGAGGAGTACGCGCCGGCGCCGATCCCGACCAGGAGCGCGAAGGCGAAGTCCTTCAGCGTCTCGCCGCCGAAGAAGTAGAGCGTCGTGATCGGGAGCAGCGTGATGAAGGTCGTCGCGAGCGAGCGCGGGATCGTCTCCCAGAGCGAGACATTCGTCATCACCCGGAAGGACGTCCGCTTCATCAGCGGGATGTTCTCCCGGATCCGGTCGAAGATGATGATCGTGTCGTAGATCGAGTAACCGAGGACGGTCAGCACAGCGGCAACCGTGGCGGTGGTGACCTCCCGCCCGAGGAGCGCGTAGATGCCGACGGTGATCAACACGTCGTGGATCAGCGAGATGATCACGGGGCCGCTGAACTTGGGCTGGAAGCGCAGCGAGATGTAGATCACGATCAGGAGCAGCGAGGCGAGGATCGCGAAGATCGCGCCCTCTGCGATCTGGCGGCCGAAGCTCGCGGAGACCGTCTGGACGCTCGAGTCGGCCTCGAACCGGTCGTTCAGCGCCTCCGTCAGCCGCGTCTGCTCGGCCTGCTCGAGCGACTCGGTCTGGAGCTGGAACTCCCCGTAGCTGTCGCCCGGAGCGACCGTTCCGCGACCTTGGATCTGGGCGCTGCCGAGGTCGAGGTCAACCGCGGCGCTGCGCACGTCCTCGAGCGCGACCGGCTGCGGGGTCGTGAACGTGACCTTCGTGCCGCCCTCGAAGTCGATCCCGAGGTTGAGGCCGTTGAGCACGATCGCCCCGAGCGAGAGAAGCAGCACGACGCCGGAGATCGCGAACCAGCGGTTGCGCAGGCCGACGAAGTCGCGCCGGATCCACTTCGGCGGCTCACCCTCGGCGCCCATCAGCCGCGGGTTGTCGAACCACTTGAACCCGGCGAGCAGGCCGAGGATCGCTCGCGTCGCGGCGACGGCCGTGAGCAGCGACATGATCGTCCCGATCAGGAGCATCAGCGCGAAGCCCTTGACGCCTGCGGTCGCGACGAGGAAGAGCACGATCGCCGTGATCGCGGTGACGACGTTCGCGTCGACGATCGTGGCGAAGCCCTTGCCGTAGCCCGCCGCGATCGCGGCGCGCACGGATTTGCCCGCGCGGTATTCCTCCTTCACGCGCTCGAAGATGACCACGTTCGCGTCGGCGGCCACCCCCAGCGTCAGGATGATCCCGGCAAATCCCGGCAGCGTCAGGGTCACGTTGAAGACGAGGATCGCGGCGTAGAGGAAGGCGGCGTAGATCCCGAGCCCGAGAACCGCCACGATCCCGAGCACGCGGTAGAAGACGAGCAGGAAGAACGCCACGACGAGGAGGCCCGCGATCGCCGCGAGCCGCGCCTCGGCGAGCGAGTCCTGGCCGAGCGAGGCCGAGATCGTCGTCGACTCGAGCGTCTGGAAGGTGACCGGCAGCGCGCCCGTCTGGAGCACGAGCGCGATGTCCTGCGCCTCGCCGAGCTCGCCGATCCCGGTGATCTGGGCGGCGTTGCCGCGGATCCCGTTCGGGTTGTCGCGGAAGTCGATCGACGGCCACGACTTGATCTGGCGGTCGAGGACGATCGCGAAGTGCTGGACGAAGTCCCGGTAGTCGCCCTGGCCGCCGCCGATCAGATTGAACTGGCGCCTACCGCGCTGGGCCTCGAGGGCCGTGATGTCGCCGAACTTGTCGCCGCCCGAGTCGGTGAACTGCATCGTCACGATCGGCTGGCCGCTCTGCGTGTCGAAGTCCTGCCGCGTGCCCGAGAGCCGCAAGTCCTCGCCCGTCATCTCGGGCACGGCCGTGCCGGCGTCGATCGCCGCCTGGCTGCGGTCGAACTTGAAGAGGTAGTAGGAGTTCTGCTGCGGGGACTCGCCCGCGACGCCGGGGCAGACGACCTCGCCGATCCCGCACTCGACCACGACGGTGTTCGGGGGCACGCCGAAGGTTCTCCAGCCCTTCGGCAGCTCGCCCTTCTTGCCCTCCTCGCCGACGGCGTCCGACTGGAGGAGCGCGTTCCGCGTCGCGGCGGGGCCGGCGACGACCTTCTTCGTCTCGTCGAAGAGGTACCAGGTGTCGGTCGTTCCCCCCTCGACGAGCGACTGCTGCCCCGAGAGAAGCGCGAAGATCGACTCGGTCGCGACCGGGAAGAGCTGCGCGTTGACCGAGGGACGGACGAGGTTCGCCTCGAGATCGAAGAGCTCGAGCTGTGCTGTCTGGCCGATGATCTCGAGCACCCGCTCGGGATCCTCGACGCCGGGGTAGTCGACCACGATCTGGTTGTCGCCCTGCTTGCGGATGTCGGGCTCGGCGACGCCCAGCTTGTCGATCCGGTCGCGCAGGATCTCGACGGAACGATCGAGGTCGGAGTCCTGGAGCGGCCGGTTTTTCGGCGGCACCGCCTGCAACGTGACCTCGAGCCCACCCTGGAGGTCGAGTCCGAGCGTCGCCTCCTTCTCGAACGGCGAGCCCGGCACGGCCAGGAGACCGACGCCGATCAGCCCGGCGACGATCAGCGCTACGAGGATGAGGTGCGGTCGACGGTTCACGGGAGGAGGGTGGCCACGAAGGCGGAGAACAGATTAGCCGCGGTGTGTGTCGGGCGGTGTTGCGTCCGGGTTGGCTTCGACGACCTCGCCCTCGAGGACGTCGGGCTCGCTCTCGGTGTCGTCGTCGGGCGGGATCACGGCCGCGACGGCCCGGCGCGCCATCCGGACGCGGGTGCCGGGCGCGATCTCCACCTCGAGCTCGTCGCCGTCGCCGATCGCACGGACATGACCGTAGAGACCGCCGGCCGTGAGGATCTCGTCGCCGACCTCCACCGAGGAGAGCAGTCGCTGCTGCGCGAGCTTGCGCTTTGCCTGCGGCCGGATCAGGAGCAGCCAGAGCAGGGCGAACATGGCGACGAGAATGACGAGCTGTCCCAACAATCCTCCTAGAGAGCCTCAGGGCCGCCGGCGAGCCGCGAGAGTCGCTCCGCCGTGTAGGCCCCGAGCTCGCCTCGTTCGATCGCCGCCCGTGCGCCCGCGGTCAGTTCGAGCAAGAAGTGAAGATTATGCAGGCTGAGCAGGCGGAGTCCGAGCAACTCCTGCTGGTTGATGAGGTGGCGAACGTAGGCGCGCGAGAAGCGGGCGCAGGTGGAACAACCGCAGCCCTCCTCGAGGGGCCGCGGATCGCGAGCGAACCCGGCGTTCCTGAGGTTGAGCCGGCCGGTACCGGTGAGGGCCGAGCCGGTGCGGGCCGTGCGCGTCGGGAGGACGCAGTCGAAGAGGTCGATGCCGGCCTCGATCACGCGCAGGATTCCCTCGGCGTCGCCGATCCCCATGAAGTAGCGCGGGCGCTCCATGGGGAGCAGCGGCGCGGCCCAGGCGGTGGCAGCGAACATCTCCTCGCGGCTCTCCCCAACGGCGAGCCCGCCCAGTGCGTAGCCGTCGAGCTCGAGCGCCGTCAGTTCCACGATCGAGCGACGCCGCAGCTCCTCGTCGGCCGCGCCCTGCGTGATCCCGAAGACGAGCTGCCCGTCCGCGCGCGCGCTCTCGCGCTGGCGCCCGGCCCAGAGGCTCGTCCGTCGGACCGCCTGCTCGAGCTCGGCGCGCGTGACGCCGACCGGCGGACAGATGTCGAGGCACATCGCGACGTCCGAGCCGAGATTCCGCTGAATCCGGGCGGCGAGCTCCGGCGTGAGCCGCTCGGCAGCGCCGTCGTAGACCGAGCGGAAGGTGACGCCGTCGTCGTCGACCGCGAGCAGCGTGTCGCGGAGCGAGAAGACCTGGAAGCCGCCGGAGTCGGTCAGGATCGGCCCGTTCCAGCCAGAGAACTCGTGCAGGCCGCCGAGCTCGGCGATCAGCTCGTCACCGGGCCGGAAGTGGAGGTGGTAGGTGTTGCCGAGGACGATCTGCGAGCCGACCGCGCGCAGCTCGTCCGGGTCGAGGCTCTTGACCGTGCCTTTGGTCCCGACCGGCATGAACGCGGGTGTGCGGACGTCGCCGTGGGCAGTGCGGAGGATCCCGGCGCGGGCTACCCCGTCGGTGGCGACGACGCTGAAGTGGCTCATCCGGACATGTCCTCGCGCGGGTGTGGGCGCTCCGCGCCGAGGGGCCACCCCGTGCCTCCACCCGGCTTCACCGTAATCAGACTCTGGAGGTTCGTTTGCAACGAAAGTGTGTCGGTCCTGTGCCAATTCACAGGATCAACATCGCATCGCCGAACGAGTAGAAGCGGTACCGCTCGTCGATCGCGAGCTCATAGAGCCGGCGGGTCTCCTCGATGCCCGCGAACGCCATCACGAGCGCGAGGAGGGTCGAGCGGGGCAGGTGGAAGTTCGTCAGGAGCGCATCGACGCGACGGAACTCGAACCCGGGTGTGACGAACAGCGACGTGCGACCTTGTAACAGGCTGTTACTTGCCACGGTCTCGAGCACGCGGACGCTCGTCGTCCCGACCGCGAGAACCCGCTCCGCAGCGGCGATCCGCTCCCACGCCTCGGATCGAACCGCGTAGCGCTCGCCGTGAAGCTCGTGTCCCTCGAGCGTGTCGGCCGTGAGCGGCCGGAACGTGTCGAGGCCGACGTGAAGCGTCACGTACTCGACGTCGAGCCGGCCGACGAGCTCGGGCGTGAAGTGGAGTCCGGCCGTCGGGGCCGCCGCCGAGCCCGCTTCGTCCGCGTAGACCGTCTGATAGCGGAGCGGATCGGCGAGCGGTTCCGTGATGTACGGCGGCAGCGGCGTCTCGCCCTCCGGCCGGCCCTCGAGTCGGACCCGCCAGCGGCCGTCGCCGAGCGGTTCCAGCAGCTCGACGGGGCCGAGCCGGTCGCCGGGTCGCAGCTTTCGCGAGGGCCGCGCGAGGGCTTCCCAGATACTGGATCCGCAATGGCCGTTCTCGTCCAGCCGCTCGAGTAGCAACACCTCGGCCGCTCCTCCGCTCGAGCGCCGCAGCTCGAGTCGTGCCGGAACGACGCGAGTGTCGTTGACGACGACCAGCTCGCCGTGCAGCTCGTCCGGCAACTCCGCGAACACCCGGTGTCGGATAGCTCTGGTGGCCCGGTCGTAGACGAGAAGCCGCGAAGCGTCACGCCGCGCCGGCGGCTGCTGCGCGATCAGCTCCGGAGGCAGCTCGTACTCGAGCTCGGTCGTGTCCATCCGACGCGGAGCGTAGCCTCCTGCCCGTGGACGATCAGGCTCTGGAGCGCGCGAAGGCTCGCATCGCAGACGCCGCGGCGGGCCGGGTGGCGCCGGCGCAGCTCGAGGCCGTGCTCTCCCGTTCGCGCAACCAGATCGAGGCTCTCGCCCAGGCGACCGCAGAGCTGGAGGGCGCGTTGCCGGAGCAGATCGGCTCGGCCGTCCGCGACGGCCTGCGCGCAGAGGTGCTCCCGGTTGCGCGGCACATCGCCGAGATCCGCGGCCTGCTGAACCAGGCCATCCGCCGGCTCGAGCGGATCGAAGGCGATCTGCTTGCCGAGCGGCACGCCCGAATCGATGACCTCACACTTCTCGTCGATCTCGTCTCGTCGGGCTGGAGGGGAGTCGACAGCCGCCTCGAGCGGATCGAGCGGGCCCAGGACAGCGCTCAGCTCCACCTCCGCGCGGGCTAGCTCCAGACGAGGATCGCCGCGCAGGCGGCCGCCCAGACTGCGACCGTCCCCAGGATCGGCACGTCGGTGACGAGGACGTTCTCCGGCTCCTCTCCCTTTCCCGCACGATGGAGAAGGAGCAGGTAACGGAGGATCCCGAAGAGCACGAACGGAATCGTCACCGCGAGCGCCTGCGACTCCCGAGCGGTCAGCGTGTAGACGGCGTACGCGACGATCGTCGCGCCGGCCACGACTCCGATCAGCTGGTCGACGAGCGCGAGCGAGTAGCCCTCGAGCACGGATCGCCCCGGCGTCGCCTCGGCGCCCACGAGAACGAGCTCGCCGCGCCGCTTCCCGAGCGCGAGAAAGAGCGCAAGGAGCGCCGTACACACGAGCAGCCAGGGCGAGATCCGCACATCGACCGCGTCCGCGCCCGCGGCGGCTCGAATGACGAAGAGGCCCGCGATCGCCATCACATCGACGATCGCCACGTGCTTGAGGCCGAACGTGTACGCCGCCTGAATCGCCAGGAAGAGCGCGAGAAAGCCGAGCGCGACGAGCCCGAGCGAAACGGCCAGCACGATCGCGATGAGGGCCAGCGCCCCCGCTGCGAGCGCCGCCGTGCGACGAGTGAGCTCGCCTCGCGCCAGGGGGCGACGGCGCTTCACCGGGTGGAGGCGATCCGCCGGTGCGTCGACGAGGTCGTTGAGCAGATAGGCGGCGCTCGAGGCGGCGCAGTAGAGCAGGAGGGCCGCTCCGGCCTGGAGCCACCTGCGTGGGTCGCCGATCTCCGCGGCGAAGACGATCCCCGCGAAGAGGAGCAGATTCTTGCTCCACTGCCGCGGCCGCAGCGCCACGCCGAGCGCGAGCGCCGGCCGGCGTCGCGGTTGCAGCGGGGTCACGACAGCAGCCGACTCCGGAAGCGACACGCGGTGATCCTAGAGCCGGCGCGCGGGCAGGACGAGCCGGAAGCGGCTGCCCCGACCGGGCTCGGTGTCCAGGTCGATCCGGCCTCCGAGCGCGAGCGCCAGCTCCTTCGCGATCGGGAGCCCGAGCCCCGTGCCGCGTCCGTCGAGCGACCAGAACGGCCGGAAGATCCGCTCCCGCTCGTCGGGCGCGATCCCCGGCCCCGTGTCGGCCACGTCGACCGTGACCGTCCCGTTCGAGGAAGCGAGCGCGAGCTCGATCCGGCCGCCGTCCGGTGTCCAGCGAAACGCGTTCGAGAGCAGGTTCGAGATGATCTGGAGAACGCGGTCGCCGTCCGTGGCGATCACCGGTTCCTCGTTTGTCTGCCGGGTGTAGTCGATGCCGCGGCGCCGCGCCTCCTCGGAGAAGGTCGTGTAGGCGCGCTCGCAGACGCGACCCATGTCCACCTCCTCCGTCAGCACGGTGAAGCGGTGTGCGTCGAGCTTCGCGAGGTCGAGCACGTCCCCCACGAGCCGGCCGAGCCGCTCTGCCTCCTCGGCCACGATCTCGAGCGAGGCCTCGGCGAGCTCCGGGTCGGTGACGACGCCCTCGCGCAGCGCGGCAACATGGCCGCGGATCGCGGTCAGCGGAGTCCTCAGCTCGTGCGAGACCGACATCAGGAAGTTCCGCTCCCGCTCCTCCGACTCGCCGAGCCGGACGGCCATCTGACGGAAGCGCTCGGCAAGGTGCCCGATCTCGCCGCCGCCCGGCACGGCCTCGAGCTCGACGTCGTAGCGACCCTCGGCGACGTCGTCCGCCGCCGCCGAGAGCGCGAGCACCGGGGCGGTGATCCGACGGGAGAGGTACCAGGCGAGCCCGCCGACGAGGACGATCGCGCCGAGGAACGCGAGCGTCAGCCGCGAGATCAGCGTCACCCAGGCGTTTCGGAGCTCGTTCTTCGGCTTCGCCACGATCAGCTGCCCGAACGGCGGCGTGCCGGTGTCGAGCACGAGTGGGTGCGAGGCCGCGAGATACAGCCTGTCCTCACCGGGGGGCTCGAACTCGAAGGTCATGGGCCTCGTCGAGAGGCGCACGTCGAAGCCGATGTCCTCCTCCGTGACGCGCTCCAGCCCCGCTTCCTGGCCCGGGAAGATGTTGAGGCCGAGGTAGTAGAGACTGTCGCCGGTCGTCGCCTCGAGCGTGTCCGCGGCGAAGTTCGGCGCTCTCAGACGCTCGTCACTCGACTGTCGCGCCGACTCCGCATAGAGCCGGGCGAGGCCGGTTGCCTCGCGGCGGAGCTCGATGAGCGACTGAGTCCGCGTGTAGTCCTGGAAGAGCCGGACCGCGATCAGGCTCGCAACGAGGAAGGCAAGGGCGATCGCGGCGAGGAAGAGGAGCGGCAGCCGGACGCGCAGCGAGTTGAACAACTCAGGCGGCCACGACTATTAGGCGGCGGGCGCGGTGCTCCGCTCGGGGCCGACCTTGTAGCCGACGCCCCACACGGTCACTATCGGCGACGCCTCCCCGAGCTTGCGGCGCAGTTGGCGCACGTGCACGTCGACCGTGCGGGTGTCGCCGGCGAAGGTGTAGCCCCACACGCGCTCGAGCAGCTGATCGCGCGTCAGCACGAGCCCACGGTGGTCGAGCAGCTCCCAGAGCAGGTCGAACTCCTTCGGCGCGAGCTGGATCTCCTCCTCGCCCACCTTCACCTCGCGCCGGCCCGCATTGATCGAGAGCTCACCATGATGCAGCTCCTGCTCTTCGATGTCGCGGCGACGGTCGGGAGTCGAGCGGCGCAGGACCGACTTGACCCGGGCGACCAGCTCGCGGGGGTTGAACGGCTTCGTCAGGTAGTCATCGGCGCCCACCTCGAGCCCGATGATCTTGTCCACGTCCTCGTCACGCGCGGTCAGCATCAGGATCGGCACGTCCGAGGTCTTGCGCACGCGGCGACAGATCTCGATCCCGTCGAGATCGGGGAGCATCAGATCGAGGATGATCAGGGCCGGCTGCTCTGAGGCGACGTGAGTGAGCGCGGCGCTTCCGGTCGAGACGGCACGGACGTCGTAGCCGGCGTTCTTCAGGTAGAGCGAGACGAACGAGGCGATCGACGCTTCGTCCTCGACGACCAGGATCGTCTGCGCGCCGGCGGTCATAGGGCGCTAGGGAGCACTTAACCGCGGTCGCCGGAACCGAGCTTGACCGTCTTCGCCTTGTCTGGCAGCGGCTTGCAGCCGGTGCCGTCAGTCGCCCGGCAATCGGTCCCGTCGATCGAGTAGACACCGGGCCCACCCGGAGCGTCGGCGTCGCCCTCGAGCGTCGCCGAGCCGTTCGCCACGACCGAGAGGTCGATCCCCGTGCCCTTGACGACGATCCGATACGAGCCGCCGATCAGCCGGAAGCGCAGATTGCGACCGCTGTACTGGATCCCGGTCTCACCAACGAGCCTCACAGCGTCATAGCCGACCACGTACGGGTCGAAGGCGTCGTTCGGAGACAGGTCGTGAACGACGACGCTGCCGTGGACGATCCGACCGAGCATCGCGCCCTTCGCCTGCACCGTCACTCGCCCCCAGGCGTCCTCGACCGAGAGCGTTCCCTCGCCGGAGCGCAGGGCAGCTTGAGCCGCGAGCGGCACGGCGAGCGCGAGCAGCGCGAGGAGAGCCAGCAACTTCCGCATGGGAGCCAGTATCGACACGCCGCGTGTGCCGAGAGTCAGGGTCATGTAAGGAAAGTGTATGCGCAAGCGGGTTCGGGTTCGAGGCGACGACTCTAGAGTGCCCGAATGAGCGAGATCGGCACCTTCGCCGAGATGATCCTCGTCGTCGCGGCAGGGTTCTCGCTCGCGCTCTTCGGCCGCAGCGCGATCGAGCGGATCGCGATCCCGAGCGCGGCGCTCTTCCTCGTCGCCGCCGCGGTCGCCTCGGATCTCTCGCCCCGGCTCGGGAGCGCGATCTCGTTCGTGACCGTCGAGCGGCTCGCCGTCGTCGCCCTGATCGTGATCCTCTTCGACGGCGGCATGCACATCGGCTGGCGGCGCTTCCGCGGCTCGCTCGTCCCGATCCTCTCCCTGGGTGTGCTCGGCACCTTCGCGACCGCGGGTCTGATCGCGGTGGCTGCGCATTACCTGCTCGACTTCAGCTGGATCACGAGCGGGCTCCTCGGCGCGGCGCTCGCGCCGACCGATCCCGCGGTCACGTTCTCGGTGCTCGGCGGTCGCGAGATCCGCGGTCGCACCGGCACGATCCTGCAGGGCGAGTCGGGGGCGAACGACCCGGCCGGGATCGCGCTGATGATCGGGATGATCGAGCTCGCGACCTCCGCCGACGGCAGCTTCTGGACCGTGGTCGAGGAGTTTGCGATCGAGATGATCGGCGGCGCGGCGGTCGGGATCGCGGGTGCCGCAGTGCTCTTGCCGTTGATGCGGCGCGTGTCGCTTCCCGAGCCGGCGCTCTACCCGCTCCGCGTGCTCGCCGCGGCAGGCGTGATCTACGGCGTCGCGGCGGCGATCCACGGCTCCGGCTTCCTCGCAGTCTTCGTCGCCGGAATCCTGATCGGCGACGCAGCCGCGCCGCGCAAAGGCGAGATCGAAGGGTTCCTCGGCTCGCTCTCCAGCCTGGCCGAGATCGTCGTTCTCGCAGCGCTCGGCCTCACGATCGAGCTCGACCGACTCGTCGAGAACGAGATCTGGCGCGACGGGCTCGTCCTCGCCGTCCTCCTCGGCTTCGTGATCCGCCCGCTCGTCGTCGGCGCCCTCCTCGCACCCGTCCGGCTCAACTGGGGCGAGCGCCTCTTCGTGATGTGGAGCGGGCTCAAGGGCGCCGTTCCGATCCTGCTGGCCGCGCTGGCCCTGATCGGCGGCGTCGAGGAAGGGCGCACGATCTACGGGATCGTCTTCGTCGTCGTCCTCTTCTCGGTCGTCGTCCAGGGGACGTTCGTCCCTGCAGTCGCGGCCCGGCTGCGAGTGCCGATGCGACGGATCGAGCACGACTCGACGAGGCTGCGCCCGTTTCGCGTCAGAGACGGCGCCTTCGCGAACGGAAAGACGGTACGCGAGCTTCCACTCGCCGAGCGGGCGTGGGTCAGCGCAATCGTCCGCGACGGCAAGCCGCATCCGGTCGACGGCGGCACCGTTCTCGCCGAGGATGACGAGGTGCACGTCCTCTGCCGCGAGGCTGACGCTCCCGCCCTGCAGCGGATCTTCTCCGGTCGCTAGGCCCTAACGCTCGTACGAATAGAAGCCGCGACCGGACTTGCGGCCGAGCAGGCCCGCGTTCCGCATCGCGACGAGCCGCGCCGGCG
>JANDLU010000005.1 GCA_024330215.1 Candidatus Gaiellasilicea maunaloa | reverse complement strand
GCTGTAGCTGAGCAGGCAGGCGGCGAGCTCGAGGAGAAGCCTACGGCTCGTCAGCGAAGCTCAGCGAGCCGCTGCGCGACGGTATCCGCGTGCGGTAGACGCGCCTCCGCGCCCTCGCGCATGAGCGCGAGAACGGAGGCGGCGAGAGCCTTCCAAAGCGCATCGGGCTCCACCGCACCGACGTGAGCATCGTCGAATCGAGCAAGGGTGTCAGCGGAAAGGTCGTCGTAGCCGCGCGCCTGCACCGCGGGTAGCCCTTGGCGGAGGGAGGCAAGCGAGAGCGCGTGGTCGCGCACGGCGCCGACGTAATGCTCGGCCTGCCAGACACGCCCGCGCTCGATGCAGGCGCGCACGTGGAGCGCATAGATGACGCCCCAACCAAAGAGGTCCCCCGGGACCGGCGGCGTGGGAATGAAGAGGGTCCCTGCGACCGGTGGATCGAGCGCCTCCGCAGCGGCCGCCGCTACATCGCCGAACAGAGGCCGGAATCGTGGTCCTGCGGGACGAAACTGAGTCGCCGGCGTCAACGAGAGGTCGAACTGAAGCGCGTCCGGTAACAGGAACACGCGGTAGGTGGTCGGACCGCGCTCGAGGTCGGCAAGGTGCACCGCGTCGAGCTCGTCGATGAGCGTGAGCGTCCAGTCATCGAGCACGTCAGCGACCGGCACGTGGTCGGCGATGCCGAAGGTGAGGTCCAAGTCGGAGAAGCGGTCGCCGTCGTCTACGGCAAGCGAGCCCACAGCGGCTCCGGCAACCACGCGCTCATCCTCCTCCGCGAGCCGTAGCATCTGCTCGCGCAGAACATCCCGCTGCTCAACGGTGAACACGAGGCGCGAGTCTAGCTCTGCATGTACCGAGAGCGGCGTGTCGGGTGAAGCCGCGGGTGGCGACGACGAGTTGTGGACGGCGGTGGCGTCGTGCTACACACGCGGATCGGTTGGGAGGGTCACGTCCTGCGAAGCCTGAGCACCCAGAGCCCGCCGATCAGGTCGGAGGCGACGATCGTCTCGCCCTCGATATCGACACCCCAGACCGCGGTGCAGCGTCGGCCGGGGCAGAGGAGCCGCCCCGGATCGGGCTCCGGCCGGGAGAGGAACCGCGCCAGGAATCGCGGCCGGCGCGGATCGGAGACGTCCACCGCGACGACGCCCTGGCCGTACCAGGAGAAAAGAGCGAGCCCGCCGACGAGCTTCGCGTCGTGGACGCTGTCGGAGAGATCGAGCCCCGCCACCGGCGCGATCCCGCCCACCCGATGGCCCTCGCGCACGACGGCGTCCGGAAGCGCGAACGTCGAGAGCCGCACCGGGTCGCCGGCGCCGCGGCGGTAGAGGGTCGCCGTCCCGCCGCGCGTCTCGTGCGTCTCGACGAGGAGGCCGTCTCGGCCGAGCCAGGCGGAGTGCGAGTTGTCCACGTCGCCGCGCGTCCTCCCGACGTAGCGAGGACGAGAGGGCTTCGAGACATCGAGGACGACCGTGCCAAGGTCCCAGTAGGAGAGATATGCGCGCTTGCCGTCGCCGCCGACGGAATGGACGAAGTTGCCCTGGAGCCGATTGCTCGGATCGGCGAACGGTGCGACCCCGAGCTCCTTCCAGGCACCCCAGCCGCCGACCTCGACCGGCTTGCGCGGGTCGCTGACGTCGACGATTCGGAAGTCCGGCTCGCCCGGTGTCGTGCCGTCCGGCGAGCTGCGGAACTCGGACGCGACGATCGCCGTGTAGACGTAGACCCTGGATCCGACCGGCTGTAGCCAGAGCTCGTGAGAGCCCCGCGGATCCGTGCGGAAGCGTGCGAGCTCGAGCGGGCGGGCAGGTCGCGTGACGTCGTAGAGCGCGAATCCCTGGAAGGAGCCGGGCGCGCAGGCCTGGACGCTCGTCACCGCGAGCTCGCCGCGGAACGAGCGGGTCTCGACGTGGCGGACGATCGTCTTCTCCGTCCAGGTTCTCGCGATCCGGCCGAAGGCTGCAAGTCGCCGCGGACGTCGCGGATCGGCGAGCGAGAAGACCCGCACGCCTTGGGCGGGACATGCGCCGGCGCCGCGGTGACTCGACAGGTAGGCATGTCCCCGATGGAGGACGACGTCGCCGCTGTAGCCGCCGGGGGCGGGCGCGCGGGCGAGCACCTCGAAGCGCGCGTCGGTCTGGTCGCCGGCCGCGAGCGCCGCGCCGCTCACGGCGAGCGTGAGAAGCACGGCGACAACCAGACGGCGGCCCATTGTGGTGCCGTGACGGCTGTAGGCCCGATAAGTTAGGACGATGACCGAGCGGATGCGCAGGGTGAACGAATCGGTGCGCCAGATCCTCTCGGAGGCAGTGCCCGAGCTCAAAGACCCGCGGATCGGCTTCGTCACCGTCACCGGCGTCGTCACCTCGCCCGACCTGCGGCATGCTCGCGTCTTCGTCAGCGTGCTCGGCAACCCTCAGAAGCAGCAGCGAAGCCTGGCCGGCCTCGAAGCGGCGCACGGAGTCCTCCAGGCGCGGATCTCACGCGAGCTCCGGTTGAAACGGACCCCGCAGCTCGCGTTCGAGTACGACCGCTCCGTCGAGGAGGGCGTTCGCATGTCGGCGTTGATCGACGAGCTCGCCCCTGCAGCCTCCCGAGTCGCCGGGTCAGACGGCAGTGACGACGACGACGGCCACTGATCTTGCCGCGGTTGTGGCGGCGATCGGAGCCAACGATCGCTTCCTGCTGACGACGCACGAGAATCCCGACGGCGACGCACTCGGCTCGCTGCTCGCCGTTCATCGCGCACTCGTCGGGCTCTGGAAGGACAGCGTCATGTTCCTCGCCGGCGAGGCTCCGCTCCCGGGCGAGTACCGCTTCCTCGACTTCGCCGAGCTGGAGCGCACGGCTCCGGCCGATGTGGATGGGCGGGTGCTAATGCTCGTCGATTGCGCGAACGAGAGCAGGATCGGCCCCGAAGGCGCGATCCTGCAGCGAGCTTCGAGCACGATCAACCTCGACCACCATCACGACAACTCGCGCTTCGGCGACGTCAACCTGGTCGACGCCGAAGCCTCCTCGACGGCCGAGGTACTGCGCGACGTCTTCCGCGAGCTCGACCTCGAGCTGACCCCCGAGCTGGCCGAGCCGCTCTACGTCGGCCTCGTCACGGACACGGGGCGTTTCCAGTACTCGAACACGACTGCGAAGGCGCTGCGCCTCGCGGCCGAGCTGGTCGAGGCCGGCGCCGACGTCCAGCGTGTCTTCCAAGGCGTCTACGAGAGCATCCAGTTCGCGAAGCTGAAGCTGCTCGCGCGCGCGCTCGAGCGTGCGCAGGTGTACGCGGGCGGGTCGCTCGTCGTCTCCTACCTCTTGAGGGACGACTTCGCGCAGGTCGGTGCCGTGGAGCCGTACTCGGAGGGAATCATCGACACGCTGCGCGCCGTCGAGGGCGCCGAGATGGCGGCGCTGATCAGGGAGCCTCCGCGCGGCGGCAGCCCGGCCAGGCGGATCTCGCTGCGAGCCTCGCACGACGAGCTCGACGTCTCCGCGATCGCGCGCAAGTCGGGCGGCGGCGGCCATCCGCAGGCGGCCGGCTTCTCGAGCGACGACTCGATCGAGGAGATCACGGCGTTCCTCCTCCGGTCGTTCTCCGAAGCGCGACCGTAAAGGATGCCGCCGAGGGGCCTCGAGCCGAGCGGGATCATCCTCGTCGACAAGCCGGCAGGCCCGTCCTCGTTCGCGATCGTCAACCGCGTCCGGCTGAAAACCGGTACGAGGATGGGTCATGCCGGAACTCTCGATCCTTTCGCGACAGGTTTGTTGCTCTTGCTGTCCGGGCGGTCGACACGATTGGCGGGATCGTTCGTCGGCCTCCCCAAGCGCTATCTCGTCGACGTCGACCTGACGGCGCGGACCACGACCGGCGACCCGGAGGGAGAGCTCGTGGAGCGGCACGAGCCACCGCCGCACGCGGAGCTCGAGCGGCTGCTCGAGGACCTCCGCGGGGAGATCGAGCTGCCGATCCCGGCCGCCTCCGCGGTCAAGATCGGCGGTGAGCGCGCCTACCGCCTGCACCGCCGCGGCATCGCCGTCGAGATGCCGCTGCGTCGCTCGCGGGTGGACGCGCTCGACGTCGTCGCAGCTCGCGACGACTCGATCCGGCTCGACCTGCGAGTCAGCTCGGGGACGTACGTGCGGGCGATCGCCGAGGCACTCGGCGGCCACTGCACGACGCTTCGGCGCACGGAAGTGGGCCCGTTCAGCGTGGACGACGCCAACGAGGAGCGGATCATCCCGCTCGACCAGGCGCTGGCCAAGATCGGCTTCGCCGATCTTGGTTAGAAGAGCGAACGAGGCGGTTGCCATCGGCACCTTCGACGGGGTGCATCTGGGCCACCGGCGGGTGCTCGAGGCTGCACGCGCGACGGGACTCCACGTGCGAGTGCTCACCTTCCACCCGCACCCGCGCACGGTCGTGCAGGGAAACCTCGTCGAGCTCGTCAGCACGGTCGAGCGGCGCGCTGAGCTGCTGCGGGCGCTCGGCGCGGCCGAAGTGACGGTCGTTCCGTTCACGCTCGCGACCGCGAGCCAGGAACCCGAGGAGTTCGCCGCCGAGCAGCTCGCGCGCGCAGACGTCGTGGTTGCGGGCGAGGACTTCCGCTTCGGCAGCCGCCGACGCGGCGACCTGCAGCTCCTCGAGAGGCTCGGCCACGAGGTCATCGCCGTGCCGCTGCTCGCGGGTGTGTCCTCCTCCGAGATCCGGCGGCTCGTGCACGAGGGGGATCTCGCGGGAGCGGCTGCGCAGCTCGGGCGGCCGGTCGAGCTCGACGGGGCCGTCGTTCCCGGCGACCAGCGCGGTGGCACGCTCGGCTATCCGACCGCCAACCTCGCTCTCGATCCGACCCTGCTCGTGCCGCCGTACGGGATCTATGCCGGGGCGGCCCGCCCGAGCGGTGGGGAGGAGCACCGGGCCGCGATCTCGATCGGCACTAATCCCCATTACGGCGGGAGCGAGCGGCGCATCGAGCCGCACTTGCTCGGCTTCGAGGGCGACCTCTACGGGCAGCGGCTCGTGGTCGAGCTCTGGGAGCGGCTGCGCGACGAGGAGGTGTTCGCGAGCGAGGCCGAGCTCGTCGCCCAGATCGCGCGGGATGTCGAACGGACGCGGACGTCGATTCGCCCAGTCTGATCTGTCCGAGAATGAACCAAATCGCACTTGCGGGACGAACCACCTGCATGCCGCTGTTTCCGAGGCGCGCTGCCGCCTCGTCCCGTCCGAAGAAGGGTGCGTCCGAGCTCGTCCGCTGCCTCGAGTGTGCGACGGAGTATGAGAAGCCGATCCACGGCGGCACGAGAGCGAGCAACCCGGGCTGTCCGCGCTGTGGTTACGTCGGCTGGGCCGCCGTCTCAACGCGAGGAGAGGTCGAGCCGGGATCGCTCACGCCAGGGTCGCCGCGTGCCCGCTCCGACGCGGATCCCCAGTGGCACCGCGTCTCCCAGCGACGCTGACTCCGCCGAAGTAATGGTGCTGTGCAGGCCAGCGCCGAACCGCGCGCCCGGCCGACTCGAGCCGGGTAAGCGCGTCCTCGTCGACTCCAGGCTCGGCGTGCACGAGCGCCCCGACGGGATGGAAGCGCGGCCGCTGTACCGCCTCGGCCGGCCCGAGGCCCACGTCCAGAATCGACGCGGCGACGCCGATGAGCGCTGTTCGCAAGCGGGTACCGCCGGCTGAGCCGATCGCCAGCGCGAGCCCGTCGGGGTCGACGGCGAGGCTCGGCGCCATCATGCTCTCCATTCTCGCGCCGGGAACGAGCGGTACGTGGTGCAGGTCGACCTCGCCGAGCATGCTGTTCAGGTGCAGGTCGTACCCGGGCAGGAAGTCGCCGGTGCCGAGGCCGAGGCTCGTCGTCAGCACGCAGGCCTGCCCGTCGGCGTCGACGACCGTCACGTTGGTCGTATGCCCGTCCGGCCCCGTTCCTTCGAGTGCGCCGAGCAGCGCGAGCACCCGCTCGGTCGCCGAGAGCTCGGCGAGTCGCGGCAACCGAGCCAGTGACTCCGGCACACCGGAGAGTCCGCCGCGGGTGAGGAAGCGGCAGCCGGCGAGCTCCGCCTCGGCAGGCGCGGACCAGATCGGCTCGTACGACTCGAGATCGACCCGCGCGAGTGCGATCCCGTCGACGCCATCCAGGAGCACATCGCCGAGCGAGCCGCGATAGACGCTGCCGGACCCCTCGTCGGCCAGGAGCTCGAGCGCCGCCGCGAGGCCGGGCTGAGCAAGAATGTCGCCCGCCGCCAACAACTGCCCAGTCGGTGCGTAGATCGCCCGGCCGGCCCCGCTCAGCGTGAAGACCGGCTCCAGCATCGCGAGACACGAGGCGTGCGCGGGCGGCAGCACGACACCCGATCGTGCGAGCGCCAGCGCCGGCGCGACGAGGCGTGCCCAGGGCATGCGCCCGAACCGCTCCCAGAGCACCCCGAGGCCTGCGGGAAGGCCGGGAACGCCGCAGGTACCCGGCCCGACCGCGTAGTGGACGACCTCCTCCCCGAACGGGACGCCGAGCTCGATCGGCGGAGCGCCGACTCCGGAGGGAACCGTCACGAAGCAGTCGAGGTTGACCGCCTCGCGGCCGTCCCAGTGGATCGCGTGACCCCCGCCGAGCAGACCGGTCATCACCGTCTCCGCGACGCAGGAGGCGAGACAGGCGGCGACCGCGGCGTCGGCGGCGCTGCCGCCTTCCTCGAGGATCTCGATCCCGGCCGCGACCGTTGCCGGATGTCCTGCTGCGACCGCCGCCTGCATCGCGCGGGACTGTACTGACGCGCCCGAAAACGCGCGTTCCAGCGGCGGTTGCTACCCTGGACGCGACCGAGATCTCGGCCGGCCGTGACTTCCTTCACGCCGCGCGGGGACTCCGGAGAACCGTCACAGCGAATCACAGCGAAGGAGGCCGCATGGCCCTCACCAAGGAAGTCAAGCAGGAGCTGATCGATCAGCACGGCCGGAACGGGACCGATACGGGCTCGCCGGAGGTGCAGATCGCGATGCTGACGAGGCGCGTCAACGACCTCACCGAGCATCTGCGCACGCACCCGAAAGATCACTATTCGCGGCGGGGGCTGCTGAAGCTCGTGGGCCGGCGCCGCCGGTTCCTGAACTACCTGCAGAAGCACGACCTCGAGGGCTATCGAGCTCTCATCAAGGAGCTCGGCCTGCGGCGCTAGAACGCCCACGCCCAGAGCTCGCACCCGGGAGGGTGGAAGCTTGAGCGAGTCCCGTTCCAACCCGCGGGGCTCGCTCAAACTTCCACTCTCCACCAAAGCAGAGTGGAGGCAAGAGAGAATATGAGTATCGCTACCGAGCGCGTCGCCTCGGTTACCGTCGAGATCGGCGGCAAGGAGATGGTCTTCGAGACCGGCAGGCTGGCCAAGCAGGCGGACGGCGCCGTTCTCGTCCGGTCGGGCGACACGATGGTGCTCGCCACCGCGGTGGGACGGACGGAGGCCCGCGAGGGCGCCGACTTCTTCCCGCTGACGATCGACGTCGAGGAGCGGGCCTACGCGGCCGGCAAGATTCCCGGCGGCTTCTTCAAGCGCGAAGGCCGCGCCACCGAGCGCGCCACGCTGACCGCGCGCATGATCGACCGCCCGATCCGGCCGCTCTGGCCGAAGGGCTTCCGCAACGAGGTCCAGGTGATCTGCACCGTGCTCAGCGCGGACATGGTCATCCCGCACGACATCCTGTGCATCAACGGAGCGTCGGCAGCGCTGATGCTCTCGCCGCTGCCATTCTTCGGGCCGGTGGGCGCCGTCCGCGTCGGCCGGATCGACGACGAGTGGGTTCTCAACCCGACGCACCAGGAGAACTTCGAGGAGTCGTCGCTCGACCTGATCGTCGTCGGCACGAAGGACGGCCTGACGATGGTCGAGGCCGGGGCCGACGAGGTTCCCGACGAGCTGCTGCTCGAGGCGCTCGAGCTCGCGCACGCCGAGATCCGCAAGCTCTGTGACGCGCAGGACGATCTGCGCGCCCAGGCCGGCAAGGCGAAGTGGCTCGACTCGGACGTCACCGCGGAGATCGAGTCGTCCCACGGGCACACGATCTGGGAGCGGATCCAGGAGGACGGCCTCCGCGAAGGCGCCGCCGTCACGGACGAGCTCCTGATCGAGATCGCGGGCGCGACGTCGATGGATTCGACCGAGTCGGACATCGAGCGCCAGATGCAAGTCCGCGCGAGCCTCGCGATGCTGCTCGAGAAGCAGCGCCTCGTGGCCGTCGAGGGCCCGGTGCGGGAGCAGTTCGAGAACGATCTGCGGACGCTCACCGACGCGGAGCAGGACTCGAAGGAGCTGAAGTCGGCCAAGCGCCACCTCCTCTTCGAGCGGATCGTCGAGGGAGTCGAGCTGCCGTTCCCGGCCGGCCCGGCGACGGTCGACGGCGACGCGCCGCAGGTCAAGGACAGCCTGACCAAGGGCTACGTCAAGAAGGCCGCGGAGGCGATCTACAAGGATCTCGTCCGCAAGAAGATCGCGGTCGACAAGCGACGGCCGGACGGCCGCGGCACCGAGGAGATCCGCCAGGTCGACTGTGAGGTCACGGTCTCGCCGCGCGCGCACGGCTCGGGCCTCTTCCAGCGCGGGCAGACGCAGGTCTTGAGCCTGCTGACGCTCGGCACGGCCAAGGAAGGTCAGCGGATCGACGATCTCTCGCTCGAGACGGATCGCCGCTTCATGCACCACTACAACTTCCCGCCGTACTCCGTCGGCGAGACGGGCTTCATGCGTGGCCCCAAGCGTCGCGACATCGGTCACGGAGCGCTGGCGCAGCGTGCTCTCGAGGCGATCCTGCCGCCCGCCGAGGACTTCCCCTACACGATCCGGATCGTCTCGGAGACGCTCGAGTCGAACGGCTCGTCGTCGATGGGCTCGGTCTGCGGCTCGACGCTCGCGCTGATGGACGCCGGCGTGCCGATCAAGGCGCCGGTCTCCGGGATCGCGATGGGCCTCGTCAAGGAGGGTGAGGACTACGTCATCCTCACCGACATCCAGGGCGCGGAGGATCACCTGGGCGACATGGACTTCAAGGTCGCCGGCACGAGGGACGGGATCACCGCGCTTCAGATGGACATCAAGATCACCGGCGTCACGCAGGAGATCATGCGGGCGGCGCTCGAGCAGGCCAAGCGGGCCCGGAACTCGATCCTCGACAGCATGCTCGAGGCGATCCCGGAGTCCCGTGAGCAGCTCGCCGAGCATGCGCCGCGGATCTCGTCCGTCCAGATCAACCCGGAGTTCATCGGGATGGTGATCGGCAAGGGCGGCGAGACGATCCGCTCGCTCGAGGCCGACTACGACGTCCAGATCGACATCGAGGAGGACGGGACGATCCTCGTCTACGCAACCGAGGGCACGAAGGCCGACGCTGCGATCTCCGCGATCACGGCGCTGACCAAGGAGCCCGAGGTGGGGGACACCTTCACCGGCAAGGTCGTGAAGACCACCCAGTTTGGGGCGTTCGTCGAGCTGAAGAAGGGCACGGACGGCCTGCTCCACGTCTCGAACGTGGGTCCCGGCCGCGTTGCGCACATCGAGGACGTGATGGCGCGCGGGGACATCGTCGACGTGATCGTGCAGGAGGTCGACAAGGCGCGGGGCCGGATCGGGCTCAAGCTCGTCGGGAAGCACGAGGACGGGAAGATGGCCTCCCCCGAGGAGCTGATCGAGCGGGCGAAGGCGGCCCCGCCGCGGCCTCCGGAGGAGGAGCGGCCTCGCCGCGACGATCGTGGCCGCGGCGGCCGCGACCGCGGCCCGCGCCGCGACTAGATGCCCGAGGGGGCGGCGCGAGCCGCCCCCTCGTCATTCGCCCGGCAGCAGCCGAAGGTCGATACCGGCGAACACCGCGAAATCCGCATCCTGGGTGAACAGGGGAAGGTCGTGCGCGAGTGCGGTCGCCGCGATGAGCGTGTCGATGATGGGGAACCGACGCCGTTCGACTCGGAGCGACGCGGCCAGCTCGGCGAAGCGTCTCGCGACCTCTGCTGTGACGGCTACCGGCTCGTAGGCCTGCTCAGCGAAGGTGAGCGTCCGGAGTCGCCGGGCCCTAATGCCGGGATCGGTTGCGACGAGGACGCCAAGATGGAGCTCGGCGATCGTCATCGTCGAGATCGCTGCCCGCTCGGGAAGGTCAGCGCCTGCAACCCGGGCGGTCTCGAGCCCGACGAGAACGCTCGTGTCGAGCAAGCCGTCAGATGTCATCCGTCGTCTCGTCGAGAATCGCCCGAATCTCAGCTCGGAAGGTCGGGTCAGGCTCGCGCTTCCCGAGGAATTGCAGCAGCTCCTCTCGAGGCACGAACACTCGACGCCCGGTGTGCGGAACGAGATCGGCGACCGGCCTGCCCGAGATCGTCACGGTAATGCGCTCGCCCGCCTCGACCCGACGCAGGATCCTGCTCGTTTGATTCCGCAGCTCTCGAAGTGGCACTTCCAAGCCTCCAGAGTAGCAAGACTGCTACGAGCGTCGCATGCTACAGGGAGGCAATGGGACGTGAGTCGGCTCGGGGTCAGGCTCGCAAACGCCACTCGAGCCCCGAGCAGCGACCGCGCCCTATCCAGCTTCGGCCGGGGCGGCGGATAGGATCGCCGCGTGCAGCTTCCCGAGATCTCGAGCCTTCCGACCGGCGAGCGGGTGATCAGCGAGCACGTGCCGGGTGTCCGATCGGTCTCGCTCGGCTTCTGGATCGGCGCCGGCTCTCGCGACGAGACGGACAGCCGCGCGGGTGTCTCGCACTTCATCGAGCACCTGCTCTTCAAGGGGACGGCGACGCACTCGGCCCAGGAGATCGCGGAGATCTTCGACGGGCTCGGCGGCGAGCTCAACGCCGCCACCTCGCGCGAGACGACGGTCGTCTATGCGCGCATCCCCGACGATCGGCTCGAGACGGCGCTCGACGTGATGATCGGGATGGTCTACGAGCCGGCCTTCGCCGAGGTCGACTCCGAGCGCGAGGTCGTGCTCGAGGAGATCGCGATGGTCGAGGACAATCCTCAGGATCTCGTCCACGACATCGTCGCCGAGGCGGTCTTCGGCTCACATGCGCTCGGCCGTCCGGTGATCGGACGGGCCGAGGTGATCTCGAGCGTCAGCCGCCGGGCCCTCCAGGGCTTCCACGGCGCCGCCTACACGGCCGACAACCTCGTCGTCGCGGCTGCCGGGAACGCCGAGCACGGCCGGCTCGTCGAGCTCCTCGCGGCGCGGATCCCCTCGACTCCGGCCGGTGCTCGCCGCGCGCGCAAGCCGATCCGTCGCGTCTCCGCGCCTGGCCTGCGCTTCCAGCGCAAGGACACCGAGCAGTACCACGTGTGCCTCGCCTCGCCCGGGATCTCCCGCAAGGACGAGCGGCGCTTCGCGGCCTCCCTGCTCGACGCGATCCTCGGTGGCTCCGCTTCCTCGCGCCTCTTCCAGGAGATCCGCGAGAAGCGGGGAATGGCATACGCCGTTTACAGCTTCGCGTCGCAGTACTCGGATGCGGGCCAGATCGGGCTGTATGTGGGAACGCGCGAGGACAATCTCGTCGAATGTCTCGAGATCGCCGCGCGCGAGCTTGGCGACATCGCAGGCGGCAACGTACGCGCGGGCGAGCTCGAGCGCGCCAAGGAGAACCTGAAGGGGCGGATGCTGCTCTCGCTGGAGTCGACCTCGAATCGGATGAGCCGGCTGGGCAAGGCTCTCGTCACAGAGACGGAGTTGCTCTCATTGGACGAGCTGATCGAGCGGATCGAAGCGGTCACGGCCGACGACGTAGGCGCCCTCGCGGCCGAGCTGCTGCGGCCGGATCGACTCTCCGCTGCGGGAATCGGGCCGAGCGAAGCACGCTTCCGCGCCGCGGTGCAGCGTGTCAACCCTGCGCTCGTCGGCCGCCCAGCCGCCGCATGAGCTTGCTCACGTTCAGCGGCATCAGCCCGTCGCGGAGCCCGGCTCTGCCGGGCGGGGGCGAAAGGCGGCCCGGGGCGTGAAGCTGGTTCTCAACGGTCGCGGGGGAAAAGTCGGCTCGGTGCTCGCCCCGGCGCTCGAGGAGGCGGGACACGAGCTCGTCGGAGTCCTGGACGCGGAGGCGATGATCGACTTCACGAGCCCTGAGACGGTCCTCGCCAACGTCCGGGCCGGCCTCGCCGCTCGGATCCCCTGTGTCGTCGGTACGACAGGCTGGGACGCGGATGCGATCGGGCGGGAAGCGACCGACGCCGGCGTCCCGGTCTTCTTCGCGCCGAACTTCGCGTTGGGAGCTGTGCTGATGATGCGGTTCTCGGCGGAGGCGATGACGGTGTTGCCGCGGGCCGAGATCGTCGAGCTCCACCACGAGACGAAGCTCGACGCACCCTCCGGTACGGCGCAGGCGACGGCTGCTCGGATGGGCGGCGAGATCCCGATCCACTCGGTGCGCCTGCCGGGCCTCGTCGCGCATCAGGAGGTGATCCTCGGCGGGCCGGGGGAGACGCTCACGATCCGCCACGACACGACCTCCCGGGAGGCTTTCGTTCCGGGGGTGCTGCTCGCGCTCGAGAAGGTGCATGAGCTGCCGCCGGGCCTGACGATCGGGCTCGACGCGCTTCTCTGATCGAGTTCGTCATCGCGACCTGACGCTTCAGGCGGTCGTCGCGATCGCGAACGCCGCGAACACCTCACTGCTCGGCGGCTTTCCTCGACCGAGCGCGTACGTGCCGCCTTCGGGCGCCTTGAGTTTGCAGCCACTGTAGGGTCTACGCTCGCAGTGTGAACATCTCGACACTCGCCCGCCGTGCCGGAATCTCCCCCTCGGGAATCCGCTGGTACGAGGCGGCGGGCATCCTCCCGGTCCCGCAGCGGCGGTCGAACGGCTACCGCGAGTACACCGACGCGGACTGTTCGCGCCTGAGGCTGATCCTGGCGCTCAGGCGGCTCGGGCTCACGCCGGACGAAGCAGGGCGGCTCGTCGACCGCTGCCTCGACGGCGGCGCCCCGGATTCGGGCCTCGCCGACATGCTCGAGCGGCAGCGACGGAGGATCGCGCAGCAGCGCGAGGAGCTGGAACGGCTCGAGCGCGAGCTCGGAGATCTGGAGACGAGCATCGAGGCGACCGAGGCAGCTCGCCGCCGCAGCGAGCGACCGCCACGCGAGCCGATCGGCGTTCTCTTCGTCTGCAACGGCAACTCGGGGCGGAGCCAGATCGCCGAGGCGCTACTCGACCGCTTCGGCGAACCCGACTTCGCGGCGTGGTCGGCCGGCACGCGGCCGAAGGAGGTACATCCACTCACGGTTCGCATCCTGGCCGAGGTCGGGATCGACTGGAGCGATGCTCGCGCGAAGCCGGTCGCCGAGTTCCTCGATCGCCGTCTCGACTACGTGATCACGCTTTCGAACAGCGCCCGCGAGGAATGCCCGACGCTGCCCGGTCGGCATAGCTCGCTGCACTGGCACCTCGACGACCCGGCAGAGATCGACGGGGCCGAGGAGACTCGGCTCGAGGCGTTCCGAGCCACTCGCACCGAGCTGTCCGTGCGGTTGCGGCCATTCATCGAGATCGCACGACGCGCCGCGGGACGCCTTCCCGTCATCGCCGGGCCCGAGCCAAGCCGTGTCTGAGCAACGGCGGAAGCTCGGCGCCCGCGTTCCGAAAGGAGATCGAAGCCGATGGAGCTCCCGTACACCGAGCCCTTGACCGTCCGTGAGGCCGGGCCGCGAATCGTCCCTGAGCCGCCGCGCCGCGGAGAGCCGGGAGGCGAGCCGTGCGGCCTCTGCTCTGGTGGGGCAACCAAGGCCGTCTGGGGGAACGAGCACTTCACGCTCCATCCGCCGGTCGGCGGCAGCATGCCCGGTCACGTCTGGCTCGCTAGTCGCGAGCACGTGGACTCGTTCTGCGATCTCTCGCCCGAGGCGGCACAGGCGTTCGGCCCGCTCGTGGCGCGAATCGAGCGCGCGATCCTCGCCGAGGGCGACGTCGGTCGGGTGCACGTCTCCCGCTGGGGTGACGGAGGCGCTCACTTCCACGTCTGGTTCATGCCTCGGCCTCTGGGGATGCTCGAGGCGAAGAACTTCATGCTGCCGCTTTGGGAGGACGTGCTGCCGAACGTCAGCGACGAGGAGCTGCGAGAGGCAGCGGAACGGATTGCGGCACGGCTGTGACCGAGCCGGCGGCGCTCGCGCGCCGGCTCGGAAGCTTCGACGCGGTCGTAATCGGGCTCGGGTCGATGATCGGGGCGGGCGTCTTCTCGGCGTTCGCCCCGGCAGCGGCCTCGGCAGGGAGCGGGCTCCTCGTCGGCCTGGTGCTCGCCGCCTTCGTCGCCTTCTGCAACGCGATCGCGTCGGCCCAGCTCGCCGCCCAGTACCCGACGTCCGGTGGCACCTACGTGTACGGGCGCGAGCGTCTCGGTCCTTGGTGGGGATTCGTCGCCGGGTGGAGCTTCGTGGTCGGCAAGACGGCGTCGTGTGCCGCCATGGCCCTGACGGTCGCCGCCTACGCCGTGCCCGGGTCGTCGTGGCTGGAGCGGCTGGTCGCCGTGGTCGTCGTCGTCGTGCTGACGGGCGTCAACCTCCGAGGGATCACGCGGACGGCCGGTCTCGCACGCATCCTCGTGGCCGGGTCGCTCGCTGCGCTGGCGGTGGTGGTGGCAACAGTGTTCGTCAGCGGACGCGCCGAGGTCACGCGGCTCACGGACGGCGGTGTTTCCGGTGGCACTTACGGGATCCTGCAGGCGGCCGGCCTCCTCTTCTTCGCCTTCGCGGGCTATGCGCGGATCGCGACGCTTGGAGAGGAGGTGCGCGAGCCGCGCCGGACGATCCCTCGGGCGATCCTGATCGCGCTCGCGATCACGGTCGCCGTCTACGCCTCCGTGGCCGTTGCAACCCTGGCCGCCCTGGGGCCGGCCGCGCTGGCTGCGACCTCGACTCCGCTTGCCGGCGCTGTCGACGCGGTCGGCGCGGCGTGGGCGGAACCGGTCGTCCGCGTGGGCGCCGCGATCGCGAGCGCAGGGGCGCTGCTGGCGCTCGTGGCCGGCGTCGGTCGAACGGCGCTCGCGATGGCCCGCGAAGGCGATCTGCCGCGGACGCTTGCGGTTGTCGACTCGCGCCACTCGGTCCCGCACCACGCCGAGCTCGCGGTGGGAGCGGCGGTCGTCCTGCTCGTGCTCCTGACGGATCTCCGCGGCGCGATCGGCTTCAGCTCGTTCGGCGTGCTGACGTACTACGCGATTGCCAACGCGGCAGCGTTCACGCAGCGCGCGCCGGACCGGCGTTCGCCTCGTGCGCTCAACGTGATCGGCTGCATCGCGTGCGTGGCCCTGATCGCGACGTTGCCGGCCGACGCGGTCACGCTGGGACTCGCGCTTCTCGCCGCCGGGCTCGTCGGCCGCGTGCTCACCGTCCGGCGACGTCGCTCGCCGGCGTCGACCGTCTGACGCGCGAACGGTAGGATCGGTCTCGTGCTGGGCGAGGTCCTGACCGCGATCGTCACGCCCTTCAGGCGCGACGGCTCGCTCGACCTCGAGAGCTTCCGCGCGCTCGCGCGCCACCTTGTCGAGAACGGCTCCGACGGACTCGTCGTCACGGGCACGACCGGCGAGTCGCCGACGCTCTCCGACGACGAGCGCTTCGAGCTCTACGCGGCTGCGCTCGACGAGGTCGGCGACCGCGCCACGGTCGTTGCCGGCACCGGCACCTACTCGACCGCGCACTCCGTCCACCTCACGGAGCAGGCCCATGAGCTCGGCGTCGATGCCTTCCTTGTCGTGACGCCGTACTACTCGAAGCCGCCGGCCCGCGGGATCGTCGAGCACTTCAAGGCGGTTGCCGCAGTCACCGACCGGCCGATCGTCGTCTACAACATCCCGGCCCGCGTCGTGCTGAACCTCGAGCCCGAGACAATCGCCGAGCTCGCCGAGATCCCGAACGTGCAGGCCGTCAAGCAGGCGAACGACGACCTCGAGCAGGCGCGGCGGATCGTCGAGCTCGGCCTCGCGCTCTACGCCGGCGACGACGACCTGATCCTGCCCTTCCTCGAGCTCGGCGGCATCGGCGGCGTCTGCGTCCATACGCACGTGGTCGGGCCGCAGGTGAAGGAGCTCGTCCGCCGCTGGAGGGACGGCGACCACGACGGCGCCCGCGAGCTCGACCGCGAGCTCGCCCCATCGATCGAGCTGCTGCGGGTGGTCGGCAACCCGATCGCGATCAAGGCGGCGCTGAACCTCCTCGGCCACGGGGTCGGCGGCCACCGGCTGCCTCTCGTCGACCCGACTGACGACGAGCTAGAGCGCGTGCGCGACTGCCTAACCCGACTCGGTTTGCTCGCGCCCGCAGCGCTCCTAGAGCGGTAGCTCAAAGCCCTGGATACGCTGGACGACGGCATACCCGAGAGCCTCGTAGGCGGCGAGCGTCTCGTCCCGGTCGCCCCACGACTCGAGCTCCGCGTGTCCACCGCCGAGGGCGAAACCGGCGGCGCCCACGAGCTCGACGTACCGGCCGACCGTTCGCTCCTCCGTGACGATTCCGGGCGCGTCGATCAGCCGTGCGACGGTGTCGACCCGACACAGGCCGATCTCGCCGAGAACGAGGTGAACGAGCTCCGGCCGCTCGGCGAGCGCAACGGCGGCGTCGAGGTCGAGCTGCTTGTGGCCCCAGATGCCGCGGTACCCCTCGACGTACAGACGCAAGAGCAGCTCAGGATCGCGGATGGCGGGAAGCTCGATGCCGAGCGGAGCGTCGTCCGCCTTTAGGCGCGTGTAGCCACCGACGCGCCGAAACCCCTGGGTCTCGAGGTCCACGCCGTATGCCCAGAGGACGCGGGCGCCAACGCGCCGCGATTCGGCGACCGCGTCCTCGATCCCGCCGTCGCGCAGATCCGCCTCGGCGACCGGCGTCCCGTCCGCGGTCACCGAGACGATCACCGTGCTCACGAGGACTCAAGCTAGCTGGTTGCGGCCGCCTTGTCGCGCATAGACTCAGGCGCGATGAACGGCGTTCTCAGGATCGTGCCGCTCGGCGGCCTCGGCGAGGTCGGCAAGAACATGACCGTCTACGAGTACGGCGAGGACATCATCGTGGTCGATGCGGGGCTCGCCTTTCCGCGCGACGAGCATCTCGGCGTCGATCTCGTCCTCCCGGATATCTCCTATCTCCGCGACCGTCGGGTGCGCGCGGTCGTGCTCACGCACGCGCACGAGGATCATGTCGGTGGCCTCCCGTACCTGCTTCGCCAGGTCGACTGCGACGAGGTGATCGGGACGAAGCTGACGCTCGGCCTGATCAAGTCGAAGCTCGACGAGCACGGGCTCGCGAGTGCGACGACGTTGCGCGAGATCGAGCCGGACCAGCCGACCGAGGTCGGCTCCTTCACGCTCGATTTCGTCCGGGTCGCGCACTCTATTCCCGACTGTGTCGCGATCGTGCTCGAGACGGGGGCGGGTCGTGTCGTCCACACAGGCGACTGGAAGCTCGACCACACGCCCGTCGACGGCCTGAAGACCGATGTCGGCCGGCTCGCCGATCTCGGCAACCAGGGCGTCGACCTGCTGCTCGGCGACTCGACGAACGCGGAGCGACCCGGGATGACCGGCTCCGAGCGGCTCGTCGGCGAGGGCTTCAAGCAGCTGATTCCCGTACGCACGGGCCGGATCCTGATCGCCTCCTTCGCTTCGAACATCCACCGGATGCAGCAGGCGATCGAGGTCGCGGTGCAGGTGAACCGCAAGGTCGCGATCGTCGGCCGCTCGATGCGCAAGAACCTGAACATCGCCCGCCAGCTCGGCTATCTCGACGTCTCGGACGACGTGATCGTGAAGCCGCAGGACGCGATGTCGCTGCCGCCCGGCGAGGTGATGATCCTCTGCACCGGCAGCCAGGGAGAGCCGATGTCGGCGCTGACGCGGATCGCCTACGGCGACCATCCGACGATCGGGGTCGAACGCGGCGACACCGTCATCCTCTCCGCGCGCCCGGTTCCCGGCAACGAGCTGCGCGTCCACGACTCGATCAACCGGCTCGCGAAGGCGGGCGCCGAGGTGCTGCACGAGGAGATCGCTCCCGTCCACGTCTCCGGTCATGCGAACTCCGAGGAGTTGCGGACGATGATCGCGCTCCTACGGCCGAAGGCGGTGATGCCGATCCACGGCGAGTACCGGATGCAGGCGGCGCACGCCAAGCTCGCACGGCAGGGAGGCGTGCCGGCCGCCGGCATCGTCATGGCCGAGAACGGCTCCGTGGTCGAGCTCTCGAAAGAGGGCGTCCGATTGCTACCCGAGCGGATCGAGTCCGGCGTCACCTTCGTCGACGGCCTCGGGGTTGGTGACGTCAAGGACGTGGCACTGCGCGACCGCCGCCGCCTCTCCGAGGACGGCGTCCTGATAATCGTCACGACGCTCGCGAGCTCGAACGGCGGCAGCGCCCCGCCGGAGCTGATCGCGCGCGGCTTCGGCGAGTCCGACGAGCTGCTCGACGAGCTGCGCGACGAGGCGACGCGCGTCCTCGAGGAGCTCGAGGCGGACGACATCCACGAGATCAAGCTGCTGCAGGAGCACCTGCACGACTCGGTGGGCCAGATCATCTACGACCGCACTCGTCGCCGGCCGATGATCCTCCCCGTGATCATCGAGGTCTGAGCGTGGCTGACTGGCCTGACATCCTGGTCCGGCACGCGCCGAGCGAGTTGACCGCGAGGCGTTTGATCTCGCAGCTCCGGGCGTGCGAGGTCTCGGCGCTCGCGTTCTGCCGCCTGCTCGAGCGCTGGGGCAGGGGAGACGCCGAGCCGGCGACCGCAGGCGGGCGCGAGGCGGCGCTTCGGCATGCCGCCGACCGCGTCGAGACGGCGCTCGCCGGGCTCGAAACCCCGCTCGGCCGCTACCTTGTCGAGCTCGAGGCCGACGAGGCCGAGGGTCGCTCCTGGTACTCGGGCCCCGGCGCCGGGGAGCTCGTCGAGTGGACTCCGGTTCTCACGCGGGCTGGTGTGAGCGCCTGCCCGAACCGGGTTGCGGCCGCCTACCTCGAGCTTGCGGTGCTCGTCCGCGCCCTTCAGGGGCTCTCGGACGCTGCACGGATGGAGACGACGCTCGACGCCTCCTCGCTCTGGGCGGGCCTCTTCGACCTCCGCGACACGCTCCTCGGCGCGACCGTCGACGACCTCCGCGCGATCGCCGCCTAGCCGCGTGACGCTTGTGTTCTTTCAACACAAGCTCTCCTCGAACCCGCACCGTTCCGTGGGTCGAAGAGAGCTTGTGTTGTTCCAACACAAGCTCTGTTCTCGGGGTCGCGCTTGAGCATTCCAATCGTTCTCGACTGCGATCCCGGGCACGACGACGCGATCGCGCTCCTGCTCGCGCTCGCGAGCCCGGAGGTCGAGCTGCTCGGCGTCACGACCGTGCACGGGAACCAGACGCTCGAGAAGACGACGGAGAACGCGCTGCGCGTGCTCGAGCTCGTCGGCCGCAGCGACGTGCCGGTGGCGCCCGGCGCCGATCGCCCGCTCCTGCGTGACCTTCGCGTCGCCGCGCACGTCCACGGCGAGAGTGGCCTCGACGGCCCCGAGCTGCCCGCGGCGACTGCGGGACCGGTTGACGAGCCCGCGATCGACTTCATTGCGGGCCGGATCCGCGCCGGCACAGTGCTCGTCGCAGTCGGGCCACTCACCAACATCGCCCTCTACCTCGAGGCGCACGGTACGGAGAACATCGAGCGGATCGTCCTGATGGGCGGCGCGATCGCGGAGGGGAACATGACGCCGGCGGCGGAGTTCAACATCTGGGCCGACCCCGAGGCGGCGCAGCGGGTCTTCCACTGCGGCAGGCCGGTGACGATGATCGGGCTCGACGTCACCCACAAGGCGCTGCTGACGCACGAGTGGGCCGAGCGCTTCCGAGCCACGGGCCGGATCGGGACCTTCGTCGCCGAGCTCGTCGACTTCTTCAAGCGCTACCACGCGCACACCTACGGCTGGGACGGCGCCCCGATCCACGACGCGGTCGCGCTTGCTCACGCGATCCGGCCCTCGCTCGTCCGCACCGAGCACAGAAACGTCGAGATCGAGGTCGAGTCGGAGCTCTGCCGCGGCCGCACCGTCGTCGATCTCTGGCGGCGGACGGAGCGCCCACCGAACGCCGACGTCGGGGTCGACATCGACGGCGACGCCTTCTTCGAGCTGCTGCTCGAGCGCGTCGCCAGCCTCTAGTGCCGCCGGGCTTGCTCCGGCTCGGGATTGCCGCCGTTGGGGCGCTCGCGCTGGCTGTGGGTCTCGTCGCGCTGCTGAACGGTCGCAGCGCCGGCGGCGTCTTCCTGGCCGGCGGAGCCGCGCTCCTGCTCTGGAGCGTCTACGGTCATCGGTTGCGGCGCTGAGGGAGATCGTCGACGGCGCCTGCGGGTGCGGTAGCGCCGGCGAGCAGGGTGATCAGCGCGCAGAGACCGACGAGAAGCGAGAGCGCGAGCGTGAGCGAGGTAGCGTCCGCGAGCACGCCGATCGCCGGCGGACCGACGAGGAAGGCCCCGTAGCCGACGGTCGAGACCGCGGCGATTCCGGCTCCCGGTGACGGCCCGGCGGCGGCTGCGGCGCGGAAAACGGTGGGGATCACGGTCGAGAGCCCGGCTCCGAGGCACACGAAGCCGACGACGGCCACGAGCGGATCACGGCTGAGGAGCGCGGCAGCGATCCCTGCTGCGCCGAGGAGGCCCGCACCGCGGGTCAGGCACGTCGCGCCCCAGGCGCTCGTCAGCCGGTCGCCGACGAGTCGACCGAGCGTCATGGTGATCGAGAAACCGACGAACGCGCCCGCCGCCCCCTCGCCGGTTCCGAGCGTCTCGTTCAGGTAGATCCCGCTCCAGTCGCCCGCAGCTCCCTCGGCCAGGAGGCCGGCGAAGGCGAGGGCCGCCAGGGCAACGAGCCCGGCGGAGGGCCTGCCGTAGACCTGCCCAGGTGCGGCGTCGACGTGACCGGGAAGGAGGCGGCTCCTCGACCAGACGCCGATCCCGAGAATGACCGCGGCGGCGCCGGAGAGCTGCGCGAGCGGCGAGACCCCGAGCGCGGCTGCGGCGCCGCCCGCTGAAGCCCCGGCGAGTCCGCCGAGGCTGAACGCGGCGTGGAAGGAGGAGAGGATCGGTCGCCCGTAGCGCCGCTCGACGCTGACGCCGTGCGCGTTCATTGCGAGATCGATCGTCGCACTCGCCACTCCGAACGCTGCGAAGGCGAGCGTGAGCGCGAGGAGCGACGGCGCCAGACCGATCAGCGGCAGCGAGACCGCGACGCCGACGAGTCCCGACTGGGCGACGCTGCGGCTGCCGAGCCGCGCCGCGAGCCAACCCGCCACCGGAAGCATGACGATGGAGTCCCCGGGGATCCCGAATAAGGCGACGCCGAGCTCCGACTTCGTCCCGTCGATCCCAGCCTGGAGCGACGGGAGCCTGGCGACCCAGCTCCCGTAGGCGGCGCCGCTCGCGAAGAAGACGACGGTGACCGCGGTGCGGGCGGCGCTCGGCATCGGCCCACTGTGACGACTCGCCGGCCGATCTCGTTGCGGACACCTGTCCAGGGCCAGCCCCTGGACGTGTCCGCTTGCGCCAAGTCTTTGCCGGACGTGTCCGGGGCCAGCCCCTGGACGTGTCCGCTCCCGACACGTCGCCGTAGGACGTGTCCGGGCTTTGACCCCGGACTTGTCCGCTGCGGACACGTCCCGGCCGGGCGGTGGGGGTGAGAGGGGTCTGCGCGAGAGCGTCGAAGAACGGCCTCCCATGACCGCCAGGAAGAAGAAGCGCCCGCTGCGACCCCGGACGCCCTCGCGGGTGAGGAAGCGAACGGCGAAGCGCAAGCGCGCGAAGACGGGCGGGCTCGCCGCTCATCACCACGCGTCGCACCAACACCCAGAGTTCGTCGGGCTTGCCCTCGTCGCGCTCGGCCTCTTCCTCGCGTCGCTGCTCTACCTCGGCTGGGAAGGCGGGATCGTCGGCGAGAAGGTGGAGAGAAGTCTGCGCGATCTGCTGGGAACCGCGGCCTACGCGACGCCGATCCTGCTCGCCGGCGTCGGCGGCTTGATGCTCTTCCGCAGCGCCCTCATCGACGTCAGGCCCTTTCGCGTCGGCCTGGGAGTGACGCTCGTCGGGCTGATGACGACGCTCGGCTCGCGGAACGGCGGCTTCGTCGGCGACGCGTTCGGTGGCGCGCTCGCCGCTCTCCTCGGCGGCACGGGCTCGTTCCTCGTCGGCCTGACCGCGCTCCTCGCCGGTGCGCTGCTCCTGACCGGAGCCTCCGCCGGCGCGCTCCTGCGCCACTCCGGGCGCCAGCTCCGCCGGGCGGGCACCGCGGCGCGAAGCCGGATCGAGCGGGAGAGGCTCGTAGCGCAGAGCCGAGAAGCGGTCGCGCCGCCGCCTGCCCTCGTGCAAGAGCCGCCAGTCGACGTCGTCCACGACTACCCCGACGTGATCGCGGAGGAAGGAGAGCCACCGCCGCTCGTTCCGGACGAGGAGGCGACGGCGGAGAGCTGGCAGCCGCCTACCTTCGACGTCGACCGCCCCGTCGTCGAGTACGTCCTCCCGGATCGGAAGGTGCTGAAGCTCTCGCCCGCCGTTGCGGGGGACACCACCAAGTCGAACGCGCGCACCGCCGAGGTGCTCGTCAACGCGCTCGCCAACTTCGGCGTCGAGGCGACGATCGTCGGCCAGATTGCGGGGCCGCGGGTCACGCGCTACGAGCTGCAGCTCGCGCCCGGCACGAAGGTCTCGAAGGTCGCCGGGCTGAAGGACGACCTCAGCTACGCGCTCGCGACGACCGAGATCCGGATCCTCGCGCCGATCCCGGGGAAGCAGGCGGTCGGGGTCGAGGTGCCGAACCTCTCGCCGCGGATCGTCACGCTCGGCGACGTCTACGACGATCTGCCCGGCAGCGCGAGCCCGCTCGCCGTCTGGCTCGGGAAGGACATCTCCGGGAACGCCGTCTGGGCCGACCTCGCCCGGATGCCGCACATCCTGATCGCCGGCACGACCGGCTCCGGCAAGTCGGGCTGCATCAACACGATCCTGACCTCGATCCTGCTCCGCTCGACCCCGGACGAGGTGCGGATGATCCTGATCGACCCGAAGCGGATCGAGCTGAACTACTACGAGTCGATTCCGCACCTGCTGACGCCCGTCGTCTCGAACCCGAAGGAGGCGAGTGCCGTCCTGACGAACGTCGTCGCGGAGATGGAGCGCCGCTACGAGCGCCTCTCGATCGTCCGCGCGCGAAACCTGCCGGAGGCGAACCGCGCCGCCCGCGCGCGCGGCGAGGACCCGCTGCCCTACCTCCTCGTCGTGATCGACGAGCTCGCCGACCTGATGATGACGAGTCCCCAGATGGTCGAGGACGCGATCATCCGGCTGGCGCAGAAGTCGCGGGCGGTCGGGATCCACCTCGTGCTCGCGACCCAGCGCCCCTCCGTCGATGTGATCACGGGGATGATCAAGGCGAACGTCCCCAGCCGGATCGCCTTCGCCGTCTCGAGCATGACCGACTCGCGCGTGATCCTCGACGGCGCGGGGGCCGAGAGCCTGCTCGGGCAGGGCGACATGCTCTTCAAGCCGCTCGGCACGTCGCGCGTCCAGCGCGTTCAGGGAGCCTACGTGAGCGAGGACGAGGTCGCGCTCGTCGTCGAGCAGTGCCGCCATCAGCGCGATCAGGAGCTCGACGCCTCCCTGCTCGAGGCGCCCGAGCCGCTCGCCGACGACGACCTCGACGCGCACGACGGCGACTTCGACCCCGACGAGGATCCGCTGCTCGAGAAGGCGATCGAGATCGTCGTCCAGACCCAGACCGCCTCCGTCTCGCTGCTCCAGCGCCGCCTCCGCGTCGGTTACACGCGCGCCGGCCGGCTCGTCGACATGCTGGAGCGGCGGGGGATCATCTCCGGCTACGAGGGCTCGAAGCCGAGGCGCGTGCTCGTGGACGAAACCGAGCTCGAGCGTTTCGTCACCGCCTCGTGACCCCGCGGAGCGGCCGGCAAACGTAAGGTCTTTCTTTCTGCGCCAACTTGCGGTGTAATCAGGCGTCCAAGTCTCGCGGTGGTTGTGATCTCTAAGGAGGGTATGTGAAGGCACGCTCGTTCTTGCTGCTCGTCTCGGCAGCGCTGATCGCCGTCGTGATGCTCGTCGTCACCGGCACCAGCTCTGCCCGGCCGGCCGCTTCGGCTACATCGCCTGCGGCGTCGTCCGCACCGGCCCAGGCTCCGTTCAAGGTAGCGCTCGTGACCGACATCGGCGGTCTCGACGACCGCTCGTTCAACTTCCTCGCGAACAAGGGTCTGAACGACGCGAAGAAGCGCTTCGGCGTTCAGGGCCGCGTCTACATCTCGAGGTCGGAGCGGGATTACATCCCGAACCTGACCGCTGCGATCCGGCAATACCGGGCCAATCTCGTGATCGGCGTCGGCTTCCTGATGGCCGACTCCGTCGCGACGGTCGCCAAGGCGTTCCCGGCGACGAAGTTCGCGATCGTCGACAACTCGGGGGTCAAGCAGAAGGGGAACCCGAGGAACATCCGCGGCCTGCTCTTCAAGGAGCAGGAGGCCGGCTACCTCGTCGGCTACCTCGCCGCGAGGCAGATCACGGCGAGGCCCTTCGGCGGCAACCTCATGCTCGGCGCCGTCGGTGGGCTCAAGATTCCGCCGGTCGACCGGTTCATCGCCGGCTACTACGCAGGCGCGCGGAAGGCCAACCCGAAGGTCAAGGTCGTACACGCCTACTCGCAGGACTTCGTCGATCAGGCGAAGTGCAAGGAGCAGGCGCTGAACATGATCGCGAACGGCGCGGGCGTCGTCTTCCAGGTCGCCGGTCAGTGCGGCCTCGGCGTGCTCTCGGCCGCGAAGGAGCGGAATGTGTTCGGGATCGGCGTCGACGCCGATCAGGGCTACCTCGGCCAGCACGTGATGACGAGCGCGACGAAGAAGGTCGACGTCGCCGTGCTCGGCACGGTCGGCGCCGCCAAGGCGTCCGGTGCCAACTTCGGCACGAACCGCGACGTCGTCTTCGGCGTCAAGAGCGGCGCCGTCGGCTACGGCAGGATCTCGAACCGGATCTCGCCGGCTCTGAAGGCGGCGGTCGAGTCGATCCGGAAGCAGATCGCCGCCGGCACGATCGTCGTGCGGGCGCAGTCCCCCCCGGCGACGACCGGCTAGTCGTTAGGCAACTGTTGGGCCTCGGGAGGGGTGGGTTTCCGAACCCGCCCCTCCCGGTAGGTTTGGAGTAGATGCGCTTTCGCTCGGTTCTCGCCGCGCTCGTCATGGGAGTTGTGCTGCTCGCAGGCTGCGGCAGCGATGACGAGAACGCCGCCAGGGATACGACTCCGGCGACGACCGAAGCCACCGAGACGGGTACCGACACGGGAGCATCGGCCGGTCCGGCGATCAAGGTCGGTCTCGTCACCGACATCGGCGGTCTCGACGACCGCTCCTTCAACTTCCTCGCGAACCAGGGGCTCGACCGCGCGCAGGAGCAGCTCGGCGCCGAAGGCCGCGTGCTCGTCTCCCGCGCGAACTCCGACTACGTCCCGAACCTGTCGACGCTCGCGCAGCAGGACTACGACCTGATCGTCGGCGTCGGCTTCCTGATGGCCGAGTCGGTCGAGACGGTCGCCGAGCAGTTCCCCGACACGAACTTCGCGATCATCGACTTCTCGCAGGCTGCGATGGAGTCGAAGCCGGCGAACGTGCGCGGGCTCCTCTTCAAGGAGCAGGAGGCGGGCTACCTCGTCGGCTACCTCTCCGGGCTCGTCGTCGCCGATTCGGCCGGGGCGAACCAGACGATCAGCTCGGTCGGCGGCCAGAAGATCCCGCCCGTCGACCGCTACATCGCGGGCTACCAGGCCGGCGCGAAGGCGGCGAACCCGCGCGTGCAGACGCTGAACGGCTACTCGCAGGACTTCGTCGACCAGGCCAAGTGCAAGGAGATCGCGCTCAACCAGATCGCCCGCGGTTCCTCGGTCGTCTTCCAGGTCGCCGGCCAGTGCGGCCTCGGGGCGCTGAACGCCGCCAAAGAGCAGAACGCGAGCGGGATCGGGGTCGACGCCGACCAGGGCTACCTCGGCGAGCACGTCGTCACGAGCGCGCTGAAAAAGGTCGACGTCGCCGTCTTCCAGACGGTTCAGGCCGTCCAGGACGGCAGCTTCGCGGGTGGGGAGGACTCCGTCTTCGACGTCGCCTCCGGCGGGGTCGGCCTCGGCGAGATCGCAGCGAGCGTGCCCCCGGACGTCGTCGCGAAGGTGAAGCAGGTCCAGGAGCAGATCGCGGCCGGCGAGATCGTCGACATCCCCGAGACGGTGGGCGGCGGATAGCGCGTTCCGCACCGGAGCATCCGGTCCAGCGTCATAGAATCTCCCGGTGGACGAGCGGCCCGTTCTCGAGCTCCGGGGAATCACGAAGCGCTTCCCCGGGATCGTCGCCAACGACGACGTCTCCTTCGACCTCCGCCCCGGCGAGGTGCACGCCCTCCTCGGCGAGAACGGGGCGGGCAAGTCGACGCTGATGAACGTCCTCTACGGGCTCTACACGCCTGAAGAGGGGGAGATCAGAATCAAGGGCGAGCCGACGCGGATGAGCTCGCCCCGCGACGCAATCGACGCCGGGATCGGGATGGTGCACCAGCACTTCATGCTGATCCCGGTGATGACGGTGGCCGAGAACATCGTCTTGGCGAACGAGCCCACCCGCGAGAAGGTACTGCTCGACTACGACGTCGCCGCGCAGCGGGTGCGCGACCTCTCCGACACGTTCAAGTTCAGGATCGACCCGAACGCGCGCGTCGAGGACATCACCGTCGGCCAGCAGCAGCGCGTCGAGATCCTGAAGGCGCTCTACCGGAACGCGGACATCCTGATCCTGGACGAGCCGACCGCCGTCCTGACCCCGCAGGAGGCACAGGAGCTCTTCGAGATCCTCGGCACCCTCACGCGCGAGGGGATGTCGATCATCTTCATCAGCCACAAGCTGAACGAGGTGACGGAGATCGCCGACCGGATCACCGTGCTGCGCCGCGGCAAGAAGATCGAGACCCTGCCGGCCGCGGGCGCGACCGAGGAGAGCCTCGCGCGGCTGATGGTCGGCCGCGAGGTGCTCCTGCGGGTCGAGAAGGGCGCGTCGACGCCGACCGAGCCACTGCTCCAGATCGAGGATCTGCACGTGACCGACGACCGGGGGATCGAGAAGGTGCGCGGGCTCTCGGTCCAGGTTCACGGCGGCGAGATCGTCGGGATCGCCGGTGTCGACGGAAACGGCCAGACCGAGCTGATCGACGCGATCGCCGGACTCATGGGCTCGGACTCCGGGCGCGTCCTCGTCGCGGGCGAGGACGTCACGAACGAGAGCGCGAAGGACTGCCTCGACGCCGGGCTCGGGCACATCCCAGAGGATCGCCAGCGCCGCGGGCTCGTGCTCGACTTCTCGCTGGCCGAGAACCTCGCGCTTCACGACTACGACTCGCAGCCGGCCTCGAGGCTCGGCTGGCTCTTCCCGAAGCGCCTCGTCGCGCGGGCGCAGGGACTGCTCGAGCAGTTCGACGTGCGCGGCGGCGGCCCGCAGACGCACGCGGGCGGTCTCTCCGGCGGCAACCAGCAGAAGGTGGTGCTCGCCCGCGAGATCGACCGCAATCCGAAGGTGCTGATCGCGGCGCAGCCCACGCGCGGTCTCGACGTCGGGGCGATCGAGTTCGTCCATCGCCGCCTCGTCGAGGAGCGCGACGAGGGCCGCGCGATCCTGCTCGTCTCGCTCGAGCTGGACGAGATCCTCTCGCTCTCCGACCGGATCCTCGTCATCTACGAGGGGCAGATCGTGGGCGAGTTCGCACCGGGCGTCTCGGAGGAGGAGCTCGGAGTCGCGATGACCGGCGGCGGCCGGAAAGAGGTCGCATGACCGAGACGCCCCCGGAGGGTGGGGGCAAGGTCGAGAATCCGCGCCAGGGCGGGGACTACGCGCCGAGCGTGGCCGCTCGGGTCGCGGTCTGGCACAAGGCGGGCGGAATCGCGGTGCCACTGCTGACGACACTCCTCGCCTTCTTCATCGGCGGCCTCGTCGTCCTCGCGACGACGGGGAAGAACCCGCTCACGACCTACAAGGCGATCTTCGAGGGCTCGGGGCTCAACTGGTTCCTCGAGGTGGGCTCGTACGAGATCGGGATCCCCTGGACGGAGTCGCGCGTCTGGTTCCCCTGGGACACGTCCTTCAACTCGTTCGCCGCGCTGAACCTGCAGCAGACGCTGATCGTCTACGTGTCGCTCGTCCTGACCGGGCTCGCGGTCGCGTTCGCGTTCCGCTGCGGGATGTTCAACATCGGCGGTCAGGGCCAGTATCTCGTCGGCGCGATCGTGGCCGTTTGGATCGGCTCGGAGCTGCCGGGCCTGCCCGGGCTCCTGCACATCCTCGTCGCGATCGTCGCCGGCGCGCTCTCCGGAGCAGTCTTCGCCGGGATCGCGGGCTTCCTGAAGGCGACGGTCGGGGCCCACGAGGTGATCTCCACGATCATGCTCAACTACGTCGCGCTCTGGGTCGGCGTCTTCCTCTTCGGGCTTGGCGGGCCGCTCCAGAACGACAACGTCGGCGGCGAGTCGGTGCCCGTCTCGAACGACGTCCTCGAGGAGTCGAAGCTGAACGTGTTCTGGGGCGATCCGCTCCTCCAGGGGCTCCATGTCGGCTTCTTCGTCGCGCTCGCGGCGCTCGTCGTCTACTGGATCACGCTGAACCGGACGACGCTCGGCTACGAGGTTCGGGCGGTCGGCTTCAACCCTGAGGCGGCACGCTACGGCGGCATCTCCGTCGCGCGGAACTACGTGCTCGCGATGGCAATCTCCGGCACCTTCGCCGGGCTCGCCGGCACGCTCGACATCCTCGGCTGGCAGTTCAGGCTGAACACGAACGACATCTTCATCTCCTCGATCGGCTTCGTCGGGATCGCGGTCGCGCTCCTCGGGCGGAACACCGCGATCGGCGTCGCTCTCTCCGGACTTCTTTTCGCCGCGCTCCTCGTCGGCACCTCGACCCGCAATCTCGACCCGGAGATCTTCCGGCCGGAACTCGCGTCCAACCTGACCCTGCTGATCCAGGGCCTCGTCGTCCTCTTCGTCGGCGCAGACGTGCTGATCCTCTACCTCTTCGGAATCCGCAGACGGGCGCGCCAGCGACAGGCAAGGACGTAGGTGCTCACCGCCGCAAATACAGTCACGTTTCGCGAGGCTGCGAACGCTTCGCATGCCGTCGTCCTCAGTCGGCCCAATATTCTCGAATATTGGCCCTCCCTGCGTCCTAGGCCTGCTCGGTTCTCGCCGGCGAATCACGACCGTATTCGCGGCGGGGAGCACCAGGAATGATCGAGCGTCTGCTCGCACGCCTGCCGCGAGGCGCCCGCGCCGTCGCAGTCGGCGGGATCGTCGCCGGCCTCGCCGCGTTCTGGGTGGCGCTCCCGCCGCTTCATCTCCGCACCCCGATTCCGTCGATCCTGATCGGGCTCGCCGCTCTCGCGCTCGGCGGCTACGCGATCTCTCGCGGCGTGAAGCGCCTGGGCTGGGGCGCCGTCGTTGCCGGCGTCGCCGGAATCGGGCTCGGCTACCTGGCGACGCGCTCGAGCGTCGACCACCTCGACCAGGTCGTCGTCTGGTCTGCGCTCTTCGCGGCGATGCTCCGCTACGCGACCCCGCTCGCCTTCGCCGCCATGGGCGGGATCTTCTCCGAGCGGAGCGGCGTCACGAACATCGGGCTCGAGGGGATGATGCTCTCCGGCGCGTTCTTCGGGATCTTCGCCGCCGACAAGCTGAGCTCGTGGCCGCTCGGGCTGGCGGCCGCCGCGCTCTCGGGCGCCCTCTTCGCGCTCGTGCATGCCTTCTTCGCGATCCACTTGCGCGCCGACCAGATCGTCGGCGGCTTCGCGATCAACTTCCTCGCGCTCGGGGTCACCGGCTACCTCTTCATCGACACCTACGCCGGCGAGGGCACGCCGCCCGACGTTCCCGAGATCCCGGACGTCCACCTCTCGTTCCTCGAGGGTTGGTATTTCGTCGGGCCGATCCTGGGCCAGCTCAACCTGATGATCTGGCTTGCGTTCGCGACCGTGCTGCTCTCGTGGCTCGTGCTCTTCAAGACGCCGATCGGCTTGCGGCTGCGCGCTGTCGGCGAGCATCCGCGCGCGGCCGACACCGTGGGGATCTCGGTCTACCGAACCCGCTACGCCGCGGTCGTCCTCTCCGGCGCCCTCGCGGCGCTCGGCGGCGCCTACCTCTCGATCGGCTTCGTCAACTCGTTCAACCAGAACATGACCGCAGGACGCGGCTTCATCGCGCTCGCGGTCGTGATCTGCGGCAACTGGCGTCCCTTCCAGGCCGCCGCCTTCGCCCTCCTCTTCGGCTTCTCGAGTGCGCTCGCGCAGCGGTTGCCGGCGTACTCGGAGTCGGCCGCGGTGCTCTTCCAGGCGCTCCCCTACGTGCTCACGTTGATCGCGGTCGCCGGTGTGATCGGCCGCTCGATCCCGCCCGCTGCGGTTGGCCGGCCCTACAAGAAGCAATAACGACGCTGGGGCCCCGCCGGGCTCGAGCAGCGCGTGGCTCGCCGTCCTCGTCGGCCTGCTCTCGCTGGCCGCGCTGCCGGCGGCAATCGTGGCCACGCGCTGGTCCGAGGCCTACGAGCTGATCGACTCGGCGGCCGCGATCCCGGCTGCGATCCTGCTCGGTATCGTCGCGATCCTGCTCGCGCGCCGCGCGCGGGCGAGGGGCCAGCGCACGCTTGCCGGGGTGCGCGGGTCGAGAGCCGCGCGTTTCGGGCGGTTCCTCGGCGTCACCGGCCTCCTACTCGGCATCACGGGCGCGATGGCGGTCGGCGTCTTCTTGATCCTGTCCGCAGTCGATTAGGACGCGGCGCCGGCGGCGGCTACCATCCCACCGTGTTCGAGATCGGAAACAGCCTCCGCGAGGCTCGACTCCGCCAACAGCTCGAGCTTCCCCAGGCAGAGCACGGGACGAAGATCCGCGTCAAGTACCTGCGCGCCCTCGAGGAAGACCGGTTCGAGGTGCTGCCGTCGCACACCTACGTCAAGGGATTCCTGCGCTCCTACGCCGACTATCTCGGGCTCGACGGACAGCTCTACGTGGACGAGTACAACTCGCGGTTCGTCGTCGGCGACGAGGATCTGCCGCCGCGCACGAGGCGCGTCCCGGCAGACCGGCGGCGACGCCACGACCGGCGCGAGTCGAAGGTCGTCTTGCTCGCGCTCGTCTCGATCGGCGTGCTGACCGCGCTCGTGATCGCCGCCTGGCGCTTCGGCGGGGCGGAGCCGCAGGACGTGCGCGGTCTCCAACCGGCTCAGACGACGCAGCGTGGAGCGCCGGCCCCTGCTCCCACCGGCACAGCGCGGGTCGAGGTGATCGCGACGAAGGGGGACTCGTTCGTCGTCGCCCGCCGGGGCAGCGCGATCGGCCTTGCCGAGTACAGCGGCACCGTCGAGCGCGGCCAGAAGCAGCGCTTCGTCGGGAAGCTCCTCTGGCTTCAGGTGCGCTCGCCGCAGAACGTGATCGTGAGGCTGAACGGCAACCGCGTGAAGCTCCCTGCCGCCACGAGGACACGGGGCGTCTTCGTCACGTCCAAGCGCGTCTTCGTCGCCGACCCTTCCTAGCCTCGCGCTCGCCGATCGCACTCCGTCGACGAGCGATCACACCGTGAGAGGCACTTGAGCCGCCGCCGCCCGCGCGCGGTCGTGGTGGTGACGGGCAGCGAGCTCGTGCGCGGCGAGCGAACCGACCTGAACGGCCCCTTCCTCGCTCGCTCGCTGCTCGCGCTCGGACTCGAGCCGGCCCGGATCGAGATCGTGGGCGACGATCCGGCGGAGCTCGAGGCTGCCGTCCGGGATGCGATTGCGGGCGCTGAGCTCGTCGCGATCTCGGGTGGGCTCGGACCCACGCACGACGACCGCACCGTGGAAGTCGTGGCGCGCGTCGCCGGGCTCGAGCTCGAGCTGAGACCGGAGCTCGAGGCCGAGATCGAAACGGTCTCGCGTCGCGTGGCCGAGCGGATGAGGCGCGACTACACGGACTTCGCGGGCGGTGTGCGAAAGCAGGCCACCGTGCCGGCCGGCGCACTCTCTCTCGGCCTGGCGGGGACGGCTCCCGGCCTCGTCATTGGAGTCGGCGGAACGCCGGTCGTCGTCCTACCTGGACCTCCTCCAGAGCTGCAGCGGCTGTGGCCGAACGCGCTTGCGACGCCGCTCGTCCGGCATGTCCTCGACGGCGGCAGGCCGCCGCTGCGCCGGACCCTGCGGCTCTTCGGCGCTGGCGAGTCGATGGTCGCGCAGGCGTTCGCCCAGGCTGGGGGAGACGGCGACGGAGTCGAGACGACGATCTGCGCGCGCGATTTCGAGGTCGTTGTCGAGGTCCTGTCCGAGCCAGATGCCGAGAAGCGTGCCGAGGAGCTGACCGCGGCGCTCGGATCGAGACTCGAGCGGTTCCTCTACTCGGACGACGGACGTACCGTCGAGCAAGTCGTACTCGATCTCTGCCGTGAGCAGGATCTGACACTCGGGACCGCCGAGTCGTGTACCGGCGGACTGATCGTGGCGCGGCTGACGGCAGTGCCCGGGTTCAGCGAGACGACGCTCGGAGGGATCGTCGCCTACTCGAACGAGCTCAAGGAGCGCGAGCTCGGCGTTCCGGCGGCGCTGATCGCCGAGCACGGGGCCGTCTCGGCGGAGGTCGCCGAGGCGATGGCGCGCGGAGCCCGCGCACGGCTCGGCGTCGACGTTGCCGTGGCGGTGACGGGCGTGGCCGGCCCGGGCGGCGGCACCGAGGAGAAGCCGGTCGGGCTCGTCTACTTCCACGCCGTGACGCCCGGCGGCGAGAAAGGCTCCTCGCTCAGCTTCCCCGGCGACCGCGACTCGATCCGGCGGCGCTCCGTCGTCGCCGCGCTCCACCTCGTCCGGCGCGTTTTGACACAGAGTCGTGACAAAGCCGCGTGGCTCGGCGGCTAGCGTTCCAGCGTGCCGTCCGATGCTGGTGCTTTGCTTCTCTGTCTGCTCGACCTACAAGCTTGGGAGGATGAAGGATGAATCGCGAGGAAGCTCTCGACGTCGCCCTCGGGCAGATCGAGCGTCAGTTCGGAAAGGGCTCCGTCATGAAGATGAGCGACTCGGCCCAGGTGTCGATCGGGGCGGTCTCGACCGGCTCGCTCTCGCTCGACCTCGCTCTCGGGATCGGAGGGCTGCCGCGCGGCCGCGTCGTCGAGATCTTCGGCCCCGAGAGCTCCGGGAAGACGACGCTCGTCTACCACGTGATCGCCGAGGCCCAGCGCCGAGGCGGGATCTGCGCCTTCATCGACGCCGAGCACTCGATGGATCCGTCCTACGCCAAGAACATCGGAGTCAACGTCGACGAGCTGCTCGTCTCGCAACCCGACACCGGCGAGCAGGCGCTCGAGATCACCGAGCTGCTCGTCCGTTCCGGTGCGCTCGACGTCGTCGCGGTCGACTCCGTCGCCGCCCTGACGCCCAAGGCAGAGATCGAGGGCGAGATGGGCGACACGCACGTCGGCCTCCAGGCGCGATTGATGAGCCAGGCGCTGCGCAAGCTCGCCGGCACGCTCAACCGCACCGACACGATCTGCCTCTTCACGAACCAGCTCCGGGAGAAGATCGGCGTCATGTTCGGCAGCCCCGAGACCACCCCGGGTGGCCGCGCTCTCAAGTTCTATTCCTCGGTCCGGCTCGACATCCGCCGAATCGAGACGCTGAAGGACGGAGCCGAGGCCTACGGCAACCGCGCCCGCGTCAAGGTGGTGAAGAACAAGGTCGCGCCGCCCTTCAAGCAGGCCGAGTTCGACATTATCTACGGGAGCGGGATCTCCTGGGAGGGCACGGTCCTCGAGGTGGGAATCGAGCGCAAGATCGTGCAGAAGGCAGGCTCCTACTTCAGCTTCGGCGACGAACGCCTCGGTCAAGGGCGGCAGAACGCCGCGGCGTTCCTGAAGGAGCATCCGGATCTCGTGCAGCAGATCCTGGCCCGGATCCAGGCGGAGGCTCCGGCCGAGCAGATCGTCTCGGCGCGCCTCCTTCCGAGCCTCGCTGCCGAGCAGGCGGTCGCTGCGGTCGACGAGCAGATCGAGTCGGACGCGAAGGTTTCCGCCGCGTAACCATCGGTGACCGAGCCGCGAACGGCCGTCGAGACCGCTCTGCGGGCGCTTCGCGCTCGCGACCGCTCCGCCGCGGAGCTGGAGTCGCGGCTGCGAGGGCGCGGCGTCGACGAGACCGAGCAGCGCGAGACGCTCGAGCTGCTGTCACGTCTCGGCTACGTCGACGACGAGCGCTTCGCGACGCTGCGTGCGGCCGCTCTGGCCGCGCGGAGCTGCGGCGACGAGCTGATCCGGGACGATCTCGAGCGGCGCGGCGTCGCCGGCAGCACGATCGACGCCGCACTGGCCGAGCTCGAGCCGCAGCAGGAACGCGCGGATCGGATCGTGGCGAACAGAGGCCGAAGCGCGAAGACGGCTCGATTCCTGGCCGCGCGCGGGTTCGCCGAGGACGTCATCGAGGGAGCCTTTGCGTGGGAAGACGCGGAAGGGATAGGATAGTTGGGCTTCCATCTGACGTTTTTTTCCTGCATACCGCGCGTTTCCGAAACCCGATCGAAATGACGACGAATCCACTGAATCCAAGGGCATCCGGCGAGTCCAAGGAGACACCGGCGTTCGCCTGAGCTGACGTGCCGAGAACCGGAGCGAGGTCGTGCGGGGCCGACGCCGGATGTGAGCAGCCGCGCACCCTGGAGGTGCACGGAAATCGAACCCCTCCCCGGGAGGTCGGGCGATCATGCTCACGATCATTGCGGCGCTCGTCGGACTCGCAGTCGGGGTCGCGCTCGCGGCGGCATACCTGCTGCTGCGCAGCGGCTCACGTGTCCACGTGGTCGAGCGGGAGGCCGAGTCGATCCGCCGCGAGACGCAGATCGAGGCTCGGGAGCACGCGGTCCGGCTGCGCTCGGAGATCGAGGACGAGGTCCAGGCGCGCCGACTCGAGATCGCGAAGGTCGAGGAGCGTGTCCACACCCAGGAGCGCGAGCTCACCCAGAAACAGACGGAGACTCTGCGCCGCGAGCAAGGGCTGAACGATCGCGAGACTCATGTTCGGGAGCTTCAGGACGAGCTCAAGGCGGCGAAGACCGAGGCTGTGAAGGAGCTCGAGCGGGTAGCCGGCCTCACCGTCGCGGACGCGAAGCACCACCTCCTCGAGCGCTCCGAGGACCTGATTCGCCATGAGCTCGCCCGCACAGTCCGTCAGCTCGACGAGGAAGCGCGGGTCGAGGCGAAGCGCCGTGCCCGGAACCTGGTCGCAGACGCGCTCCAGCGGGTCGCAGCGAGCCACACCGCCGAGACCACGGTCACGGTCGTCGCGCTGCCCTCCGACGACATGAAGGGACGGATCATCGGCCGCGAGGGACGCAACATCCGCGCGCTCGAGCACCTCACGGGCGTCGACTTCATCATCGACGACACGCCGCAAGCCGTCGTCCTCTCCTCCTTCGACGGGATCCGGCGCGAGATCGCGAAGTTGACGCTCCAGAAGCTGATCGAGGACGGCCGGATCCATCCAGCCCGGATCGAGGAGATGTACTACGGCTCGAAGGCCGAGCTCGAGGAGCACGTCCGGCTCGCAGGGGAGCAAGCGGTCTTCGAGGCGAACTGCGGCGACCTGCACGAGGAGGTCGTCAAGGTGCTCGGCCGGCTCCGCTACCGGACGAGCTACGGCCAGAACGTGCTCAAGCACACGCTCGAGGTCGTCCACCTCTCCGGGATCATGGCGAGCGAGCTCGGCGCGAGCGTGAAGACGGCGAAGCGAGCGGCGCTGCTGCACGACCTCGGCAAGGCGATGACGCACGAGGTGGAGGGCTCGCACGCACTGATCTCGGCGCAGTGGGCGAAGCGCTACGGCGAGAGCCAGGGCGTCGTCCACGCAATCGAGGCCCACCACCACGAGGTGCAGCCGCAGACCGTCGAGGCGGTGCTCCTGATCGCCGCCGACGCGATCTCCGCGTCGCGCCCAGGGGCGCGCGGCGAGAGCCTCGAGCACTACATCAAGCGCCTCGGCGCGCTCGAAGAGCTCGCGACGCAGAAGCCCGGGGTGGCGAAGGCCTACGCGCTCCAGGCCGGCCGGGAGATCCGCGTCATGGTCGAGCCCACCGAGGTGGACGACGACGCCGCAGTCCTGCTCTCGCACGAGATCGCCCGCGAGATCGAGGATCAGCTCGAGTATCCGGGCCAGGTCAAGGTAATCGTGATCCGCGAGAGCCGCGCGATCGAGGTTGCCAAGTGAACGACTGCCTCGTTTGCCGCGAGGTAGCGGGGGAGGTCGAGCTTCCCGGCGGCTGCCTGATCGACGAGGAGCATGTACTCGCGTTCCACGTACCGCCAAGCGAGCAGTATCCCCGTCCCTACCTCGGTCACATGCTGCTCGTCACCCGGCGCCATGCTCCAGGGTTCGAGGACCTCACCGATGCGGAGGCCGCCGGGATCGGCGTCGCGACAGCGACGCTTGCGCGCGCCCTCCGCGCCGCCGGGGCAGACCACGTCTTCTCGTCGCGGATCGGAACAGGCGTGCCGCACCTGCATGTACACGTCGTGCCACGCTGGCCGGGAACGCCCGACCACGTGCGCTGGTACGAGGTGGACGAATGGGAGGGAGCACGACGAGGCGGACCAGCGGAGGTCGCATCCTTCGCCGCCGAGCTTGCGCCCTCGCTCGCGACCAAGTAACAGTCTGTTACAAGGCTCACAGTTCCATCACGAGCCGGGGGTTAGACTGACCGCCGATGCGGCGCTACCACGTGACCACGTTCGGCTGCCAGATGAACGCGCACGATTCGGAGCGGATCAAGGGGATGCTCGAGTCGCTCGGGCTCGGCGAGGCGCCCTCGCAGGAGGGTGCCGACGTGCTCGTCTTCAACACCTGCACGATCCGGGAGAAGCCGGACACGAAGCTCGCCGCCTACCTCGGGGACGCCGGGGCTCGCAAGCGACAGAACCCCGAGCTCGTCGTCGCGGTCGGCGGCTGCTACGCCGAGGCCCAGCAGGAGCGGCTCTTCGAGCTCTACCCGTACGTCGATGTCGCCTTCGGCCCGGGCTCGATCCCGCATCTCGGCGAGTGGATCGGAGCCGGGGGAGAGGCTCCGCGAGGGCGCTTCGGCACGCACGAGCACTTCGCCGGCGACCTCCCGATGCATCGCGAGCGTCGCTTCAGCGCCTGGGTTCAGGTCTCGATGGGATGCAACTCGAAGTGCGCCTACTGCATCGTTCCCGCGGTCCGCGGGCGCGAGCAGAGCCGCCGGCCGGGTGAGATCCTCGCCGAGGTGACGCGGCTCGCCGCCGACGGCGTCCGCGAGATCACCTTGCTCGGCCAGAACGTCAACTCCTGGGGCCGCGACCTGCGGTCGAACCTCGACACGGAGTTCGGTGAGCTGCTGCGCGCCTGCGACGCAGTCGAAGGAATCGAGCGGATCCGTTTCACGAGTCCGCACCCCAAGGACTTTCGCGAGCCTGTGGTCACCGCGATGGCCGATTGCGCGGCTGTCTGCGAGCACGTCCACCTGCCCGTCCAGTCGGGCTCGTCGCGGATTCTGAAGGCGATGCGGCGCACCTACGATGCCGAGCGCTACCTGCGTCTCGTTGCCCGGTTGCGCGACGCGATCCCGGATCTCGCGCTCGGCACCGACGTGATCGTCGGCTTCCCGGGTGAGACCGAGGCCGATTTCATGCAGACGCTCGCGCTCGTCGAGGAAGTCCGCTTCGACAGCGCCTATACGTTCATCTACTCGCCGCGCCAGGGCACCGAGGCCGCGACGATGGCCGAGCAGGTCGCAGACGAGGTCAAGCACGACCGCCTGGAGCGCCTCGTCGACGTCGTCCAGCGGATCGCCGCCGAGCGGAACGCGGAGCGGATCGGCCGAATCGAGGAGGTGCTCGTCGAGGGAGCGAGCCGGACTGACGCGAGCGTCCTCCGCGGGCGGACACGTCGCAACACGACCGTCAACTTCGCCGGGACCGCCGAGCCGGGCGAGCTCGTGGATGTCGAGATCGAGGCTTCGAGCTCGACGACGCTTCGCGGCGCGCAGCGCACGGCGGTCGCAGCATGAGCTTGCTCACGTTCCTGGGGCGTCGCTCGTGGTGCGTAGGCCGGTGGCACAGTACGGAGGTACGGGCCGCCGGCTGGAGCGCCGCGAGCGGCGTCAGCCTTTCGCGGAGCCCGGCTCTGCCGGGCGGGAGCGAAAGGCGGCCAGGAGCGTGAGGGTGCTGGTCACCGGCTCGTCGGGGCAGATCGGAACGAATCTCGCGCTCCGGCTCAGGGGCGACGGCCACGACGTCTTCGGGATCGACAAGCGCCAGAATATGTGGCTGGAAGGCGACGAGTTCCGCTACCTGCTCCAGGATCTCTCCGGTCACTATCCGGCCTTCCCGGGCGGGATCGGCGGGGTCGAGTACCCGGACACCGATCTCGTCGTCCACCTCGCGGCGCACGCGAAGGTGCACCAGCTCGTGGCAGAGCCCCACCGGGCGCTCGAGAACCTGATGATGACCTTCAACGTGCTCGAGTTCTGCCGCCAGGGCTCGATCCCGATCGTCTTCTCCTCGACGCGCGAGGTCTACGGCGACGTCCATCGCTTCGAGGGCTACGCGGAGGCCACCGCGGACTTCGCGTTCACCGAGAGCCCGTACTCCGCCTCGAAGATCGCGAGCGAGGCCTTCATCTACGCCTACGCGCGCTGCTACGGCCTCAACTACCTCGCGTTCCGCTTCTCGAACGTCTACGGCCGCTACGACAACGACCTGCACCGGATGACGCGAGTGCTACCGCTCTTCATCCACCGGATCGCACGCGCCGAGCCGATCGTGATCTACGGTCCCGAGAAGGTGCTCGACTTCACCTACGTCGACGATTGCGTGGACGGGATCGCGCGCGGAATCGAGGCGCTGGCCGAGGGGCGGGTCGCGAACGAGACGATCAATCTCGCGTACGGCGAAGGCAACACGCTCGTCCGCGCCGCCGAGCTGATCGGGGCGGCGCTCGACCTCGAGCCGCAGATCGAGACCGCGCCCGCCCGCCTCGGCGAGGTGACACGCTACGTCGCCGACATCAGCAAGGCGCGCGATCTGTTCGGCTGGGAACCGCAGACTCCGCTCGACGCCGGCATCCCCGCTTCGGTCGCGTGGTTCCTCGAGCACCGCGCCGCCCACCCTGGGGAGGATCGGCTAGTCGAGAGCGAGGGCGCCGGCGCCGGCTGGAAGACGCTTGCGGTCGACCGAGCGTAGCGAGGCCACGCTCGACCGCCGACTCGCCTGGGACGGGTGCGCGAACGTCCGCGATCTGGGTGGCCACCCAGTCGTGGGCGGCGGCACCACCGCCTACGGCGCAGTCGTCCGAGCCGACAGCGTCCGCCGCCTCTCGGAAGCCGGTTGGCGCCAGCTCGTCGACTACGGGATCGAGACGATCGTCGACCTCCGAATGCACGACGAGCTGGCCGCCGACCCCCCTGACGCGGTACCCGTGAACGTCGTCCACGTGCCCGTCCTACCCGAGCCCGATTGGCCCCACTGGCACGAGATCGACACCGTCAGCGAAGCCGCCTTGGACGGCGCCTCATCGACGCAAGCGGTCTACCTCGAGTTCCTCGACCGCTTCGCGAAGCGCTTCGCCGCCGCGATCTCTGCCGTGGCCGCTGCCCCTCCGGGTGGCGTCCTCGTTCACTGCATGGTCGGAAAGGATCGAACCGGGCTCGTTGTCGCGCTGCTCCTTCGGCTTGCAGGCGTTCCGGTTGCGGAGATCGCGGCGGATTACGCGCAGAGCGAGCACAACCTGTTCAACCTCACTCGACCCTGGATCGAGGAGGCCGCCGACGAGCGCGAGCGCGCCCGCCGAGAGCGGCTCTCGGCGACCCCGGCGCAGTCGATGGAGGGCGTCCTGCGCGAGGTCGACCGGCGCGGCGGTACGGCCGCCTATCTCGCCGCGGCTGGTGTTCGCAACGATGAGCTCGTCGCGGTACGTGCTCGCCTGCGGGGGTGAACGTCCTCGCGATCTTCGGTCCGACGGCCTCGGGCAAGACCGTCGTTGCCGAGGCGCTGGCCACGCGGATCCCGGCCGAGCTCGTCTCAGCCGACTCGATGCAGGTGTACAGCGGGCTGCCGATCCTGACGAACCAGTCGGAGCAGCCCACGCGGCTCGTCGCGATCTGGCCGCTCTCGCACGAGGCCTCGCTCGGCGAGTATCAGGAGCTCGCGCACGCCGCGATCGACGAGATCCTGTCGAGCGGTCGGACGCCGATCGTCGTCGGCGGCACCGGTCTCTACCTGCGCGCGGCGCTCGCCGACCTCGAGCTGCCGCCGGTTGCCCCGCCGGGCGCGCGTGAGCGCTGGAGCGCGTTCTACGACGAGCGCGGGGGAGACGCAGCGCACGCCGAGCTCATGTCCCTCGATCCGGAAACGGCTGCCGCAGTTCATCCGAACGACCGCCGCCGCGTCGTCCGCGCGCTCGAGCTCGTCGAGGCTGGATCGTCGCTCCGGCCGCGGTACGACCGGCTCTGGACGGACGAGACGCGACATCCGACCGTCGTCGTCGGCCTGGACGTGGCGAAGGAGACGCTCGAGCGGCGGATCGCGGAGCGGGCCGAAGCGATGCTCGCGGCCGGGGTGCAGGCCGAGGTGCAGCAGGCTCTGGCAGCACCGCTCCCGCTCTCGACCACCGCGCGCCAGGTGATCGGCCTGCGAGAGGTCTCCGAGCTTCCGGGGGCGGCAGCGGCGGAGGCGGTCGCGCTGCGCACCCGTAGGTACGCGGCCTACCAGCGGAAGTGGATGCGACGGATTCCCGGCATCGTCATGATCGACGCGAACCGGCCGGCGGACGAGGTGGCGGATGCGATTCTCACAGATTTCTTTCTCTAAGTGGCACGCGCTCGGCAACAGCTACCTGCTCGTCGAGCGGGCTGACCTCGGTCGACCGGTCGAGCCCGACGATGCCCGGCGGCTCTGCGACGTGCGCTATGGGATCGGCGCCGACGGTGTCCTCGAGGTCGTTTCCGCCGAGGGTGCGAGTGCCGAGGTCGCGATCTGGAACCCTGACGGTTCGCCGGCCGAGTTCTCCGGCAACGGCACCCGAATCGCGGCCGTCTGGCTCGCGCGCCGCGGTGGCAACCGCGAGGTCGCCGTCACGATTTCGGGAAGGGAGTACCGGGCGACGACCCGCGGTACGGAGATCGAGCTCGAGATTGGACCGGTCGAGGTGCACGCGCCGGAGGCGATCGATCTCGGCGAGGAGCGGATCGAGCTGACCCGCGTCTCGGTCGGCAATCCGCACGCGGTCGTCCAGCGTGAGATCGACCGCGACGAGCTGCTCCGCCTCGGCCCACTGATCGAGCGGCACGGGCGCTTCGCGGATCGGACGAACGTACAGCTCGTCGCGGTCGAGGGCCGGCATGACGTCAGCGCGCTCGTCTGGGAGCGTGGGGCGGGGGAGACATCCGCCTCGGGCTCGAGTGCGGTCGCCGTCGCCGCGGCGGCGATCGCGAACGGCTGGTGCGAGAGCCCGGTCGCCGTTCACATGCCCGGCGGCGACCTCGGAGTGACGCTCGACGGCGCGAATCGAGCCACGCTGACCGGTCCCGCGGAGCCGATCTGCACGGGCCAGACCGTCGCTTAGGCAAGGAACCGGGCCGCGAAGGTTGCAACCATGGGTCGAATCGCCGTAGAGTCGGCGTCCCCCAACGAAAGGACCACGTGCCGACCTGGCTTTGGATCGTCATCATCGTCATCGTTGTACTGGCTGTCTTCGGCTACTTTGGCCGGGGACGCCGCGCTCGCTAAGGGTACGCCGTCTAGACGGCGATCTCGAACTCACGCAGGACGTCGTTCAGCGACGTCTTCAGATCGGTCGATTCGCTCCGCTCGCCGACGATGAGGGCGCAGGGAAGGCCGTAGCGACCCGCCGGAAAGTCCTTCTGCCGCACTCCGGGAAGGACGACCGCACGCGGCGGCACGACGCCGCGCCGCTCGACCGGCTCCGGCCCCGTCACGTCGATGATCGGAACCGACGCCGAGAGGACGACGTTCGGGGCGATCACCGCGCCGGCGCCGACGCGCACGCCCTCGACCACGATCACGCGCGAGCCGACGAAGGCGCCGTCCTCGATCACGACCGGGCTCGCCTGGGGCGGCTCGAGGACGCCGCCGATCCCGACGCCGCCGGAGAGGTGGACGTCGGCGCCGATCTGGGCGCACGAGCCGACCGTCGCCCACGTATCGACCATCGTCCGCGGCCCGACCCAGGCGCCGATGTTCACGTAGCCGGGCATGAGCACTACGCCTTCCGAGAGGAACGAGCCGTAGCGCGCGACCCCGGGAGGCACGACTCGCACGCCCCGCTCGGCGTAGTCCGTCTTCACCGGGATCTTGTCGAGGAACTGGAGCCCGCCGACCTGCATCGGCTCCACCTTCCGGAGGCGGAAGAACTCGAGGATCGCGAGCTTCGCGTCGACGTCGACGACCCACTCGCCGTCGAGCTGCTCGGCCACACGCCGCTCGCCACGGTCGAGCGCGGCCACGATCTCGATCGCGAGCTCCGGGGTCAGAGAACCTCCTCCAGGATCGCGACCGCGCGGGCGCACTCCTCCTCGGCGGGCACGAGCGCGACGCGGAAGTAGCCCTCGCCGGCGGCGCCGAGATACGACCCGGGTGCGACGAGAACCCCGTGGCTCAGCAGTCGCTCCGTGAAGCTCTCCGAGCTCGCATCGCCGGGAACCTCCAGCCAGAGATACATCGTGGCCTCGCTGCCTGCGACTCGCACGCCTTTGCGCTGAAAGAGCTCGAGGAGGAGCTCGCGCTTGCGGCCGTAGAGCGCGCGCGTCCGCTCGACGTGCGCCTCGTCTCCCCAGGCGACAACCGACGCTCGCTGGACGAACTCCTGCGGCGCGGTGCCGACGGTCGGCCGGAAGGCCTTCAGCGCGGAGATCAGCGTTGGATCGCCCGCTACGAAGCCGCTGCGGTATCCAGTCATCGAGCTCCGCTTCGAGAGCGTGTTGAAGACGGCGACGTTCGTCCGGTCGGCGAGCTGCAGCGCCGAGACGGGCCGTTCGTCGAACCAGAGCTCAGTGTAGGCCTCGTCCGACGCGACGACGAATCCGTGCTCGCGGGCGTGCGCCGCCAGCCGCTCGTAGAAGCCGAGCGGCGCCGTGGCGCAGGTCGGGTTGTTGGGATAGTTGATCCAGAAGACGGCGAGCCGGCTCCAGGTCTCCTCGTCGATCGCGTCGAGGTCGGGAACGAAGCCGTGCCGCTCGTGCAGCGGCAGGGCGAGCGGACGCGCGCCCGCAAAGAGGGCGCCGCGCTCGTAGACCGGATAGCCGGGCTCGGTGAACGCGACGGTGTCCTTGCCGCGCTCGAGGTTGACGACAACGTGCGCGAAGCTGAAGATCGCCTCCTTGCTGCCCAGGGTCGGGATCACCTCCGTGCCCGGATCGAGCTGGACCGAGAACCGGCGACGAGCCCACCCTGCGATCGCCTCGCGCAGCTCCGGCAGCCCCTGGGCCTGTGGATAGCCCATCCGGTCGCGGAGCCCGTCGACGAGCGCCTGCCGGATCAGCGGGTCGGTCGCCTCGCGCGGGTCGCCCATCCCGAAGTCGATGACCTTGATCCCACGAGCCTCGACCCGGCGCGCGGCCTCGTTCAGGCGCACGAACGGATAGGTCGTTTGACGCTCGAGCACGGGCGAGATCGGCACCGTTAGACCGTACCCACGAGGAAAGCCCAGAGCGACTCGTAGGCCTTCACGAGCGCCGCGATCTCCACCCGCTCGTCACGGCGATGCGCGTAGCGCGGTGCGCCGGGTCCGAAGTTGACGGCGTCGATTCCGCGCGCGGTGAAATCGGCCACATTCGTCCATGCTTGCTTCGGCTCGAGCGCGAGGTCGCCGGCGGCGCGGAGCCGTTGCACGAGCGGCGAGTCGGTGACGACTCGCGCCGGGGGAGAGTCGCCCGCCGCGACGTAGTCGGCACCCGCCGGAACGAGGTCGCGGAGATAGGCCTCGGCACTCTCGGGCGAGCGATCCGGCGCGTAGCGGAAGTTGACGTGCGCGGTGACGCGATCCGGGATCACGTTGTCGGCGATCCCTCCCTCGATCCGGGTGAGGCTGACGACCTCGGCGAACGCGAGACCGCCGACCTCGACCGGCCGCGGCTCGAGCGCCGCGATCGCCCCGAGCCCCTCGAGCGCCCTCTCGATCGCGTTCTCCGCCAGCCACGGCCGGGCCGAATGACCACTGACGCCGTGAAAGACGAAGCGAGCGTTCAGGTTGCCGAGACATCCCGCCTGGATCGTGCAGTCGGTCGGTTCGAGCAGGATCGCCAGCTCCGCCTCGTGAACGCGCGGCACACTCTCGAAGAAGTGGGGGAGTGCGCTCTCGGAGGCGGGAAGCTCCTCCCTGGGAAAGAAGAGGAGGTTGAGATCCAGATCCTGCGTCGCGCGCAGATCCTGCCATGTCTGCGCAAGCTCGATCATCACCGCCACTCCGGCCTTCATGTCGCTGGCGCCGAGCCCCACGACCTCGGTGCCGGTGACGCGGCCGGGGATGTTGCCCTGCGCAGGAACGGTGTCGAGATGTCCGGCGAGAACCACGAGTGGGCGGTCGCCGAGACTGGCGCCGTACCAAAGCGTCTCGTCCTCGCCCCAGGTCGGCTCTCCGATCGCGTCCTCGACATACGATGCGAGCTCGGCCTCTTGGCGGCTCTCGGAGGCGATGTCGACGAGTTCGAGCGTCCGTGACGCCAGCCGTGCAGCAAGATCGGAGTCGGCACGGCCTGGCACAGCGGCAAGCGTGGCACAATCCGACGGGTGACGACGCGTCAGCCAGAACCTCAGCCGGGCGCTGAGCCCGAGCGGGGGTTCGTGCTGGCCCTGCTGCCAAAGGGCGCCGACGCCGACGACGAGCTCGCCGAGCTGCAGGAGCTCGCCCGGACGGCGCTCGTCCAGCCGGTGGCCCAGCTCGTGCAACAGCGCACGCGCTCCGATCCCCGCACCTACGTGGGCAAGGGCAAGCTCGAGGAGTTGAAGACCGAGTATGCGAAGGCCGAGGCCGACGTGCTCCTCGTCGACGGCGAGCTCGACCCGACGCAGCAGCGGACGCTCGAGAACGCACTGGAGGCGCGGGTCGTCGACCGGACGCAGCTGATCCTCGACATCTTCGCCCAGCACGCGACGAGCGCCGAGGGGAAGCTCCAGGTCGAGCTCGCACAGCTCGAGTACAACCTGCCGCGCATGCGCGGGATGTGGAAGCACCTCGAGCGGCTCGGCGGCGGCACCGGCGCCGTCGGCGCCGGTGTCGGCACGCGCGGTCCCGGCGAGTCGCAGCTCGAGACCGACCGCCGGCTGGCGAACCGACGGGTCGTCGTGCTGCGGCGTCGTCTCCGCGAGATCGAGAAGCAGCGCGGCCTCCGCCGCAAGGAGCGCGAGCGCACGCAAGTTCCGACGGTCGCGCTCGCGGGCTACACGAACGTCGGCAAGTCGACGCTCCTGAACGCAATCACCGATGCGGACGTCTCCGTCGACAACCGTCTCTTCGAGACCCTCGACCCGACCACGCGAGGCTTCGAGCACGATGGCAAGCGCTACCTCGTCACCGACACGGTCGGCTTCATCCGGCGGCTGCCGACTCAGCTCGTCGAGGGCTTCGCATCGACCCTCGAGGAGACACTCGTGGCGGACCTGATCCTGCACGTCGTCGATGCCTCGGTCGGCGATCGGCTCGAGGAGATGGTCGGGGCCGTCGACGCCGTGCTCGCCGAGATCGGAGCGGCCGAGGTGCCGCTCGAGCTCGTCCTGAACAAGATCGACCGGCTCGATCCGCTCGGCCGTCGCCGCCTCGCCAATCGCTTTCCCGGCGCGCTCCAGATCTCGGCAGCGACGGGTGCTGGGATCGACGAGCTGCGCGAGCGGATCGCCGAGCGCTTCTCCGATAGGTTCGTCGACGTCCGCCTCTTCCTGCCCTACGAGGACGGCGGCAGGCTCGCGGAGCTGTACGCGCTCGGCGCGCCGATCGACGAGCGGGAAGATCGGGACGACGGCGTCTTCGTGCGAGCCCGGTTGCCGCAGCGCGACGTGCGCCGCTTTGCCCGCTACCTCGTCGCCCAGTCGGCCGAGGAGCCACGCGGAGATTCCGTGGTCGAAGGCCCGTGACGATGCTCCTCGCGGTCACCCGGCTGCGGCCGGAGGCGACGCTGCCGAAGCGAGCCTACTCGGGCGATGCCGGTCTCGATCTCGCCGCTTGCGAGCGGCTCGAGCTCGGTCCCGGCGAGCGGGCGACCGTCGGAACCGGGCTCGCGGTCGCGATCCCGGAAGGACACGCAGGCTTCGTCCAACCGCGATCCGGCCTTGCGACGAGGCACGGGATCACGATCGTCAACGCGCCGGGCCTCATCGACGCCGGCTACCGCGGCGAGCTTCGGATCGTCCTCCTCAACACGGATGCGAGCGAGCGCTTCACGGTCGAACCTGGAATGCGCATAGCGCAGCTGGTCGTGCTGGCGCTGCCGGAGCTCGAGCTGCTCGAGGTTGACGAGCTGCCTGCAAGCGAGCGCGGCGCTCGTGGCTTCGGATCGTCGCGCGTCTAGCCATGAGGCTCGAGCCGCGGATTCGGGTCTCGGCGATGCTCCGGTGGCACGGCCGGATCTTGCTCTGCCGCCACGAGAAGCGCAGCGGCGACGTCTGGCTCCTGCCCGGAGGCGGAGTCAAGTCCGGCGAGAGCCTGATCGTGGCGCTCGCCCGTGAGCTTGCAGAGGAGGTTGGGATCGAGGCGCCTCCGGTCGAGGGGCCTGTGGCGCTCGTCGACTCGATCGCACCCGCCCGCTCGCTCAGCACGAAGCACGTCGTCCACATCATCTTCGCAGGTGACGTGGACGGCTCGCTCGAGGACGTGGTCTCGCAGGATGAGGCGGTGAGCGGCCATCGACTCTTCGCGCTCGACGAGCTCGACGGGATCGTTGTCCATCCGCCGATCCAGCGCTTCCTCCAGCGCTGGCAGCCGGGCGATCCGGCCGTCTACCTCGGTGCGCTCTGGCGGCCGTAGCTCCGGAGCGAAGTGGCACAGCCGTGACACATGCGTGACGCAATCCTCGATAGCGTTCCAGTAGGGACACCGGGTGCCCCTGGGGGCACGTAGGGGCACGTAGGGGCACGTAGGGGCACGTAGAGGCACGTAGGGCACGTAGAGCGATGTCGCCGTCGAGGTAGCATCGGCGCATGGCGCACGACGAGCTGCTGAGGCTCACGGCCGACTACGCGGCCCAGTACGTCGGGTCGCTGCCGGAGCGGCCGGTAGCAGCACCGGCCACGATCGAGGAGCTGCGTCAAAGCCTCGCAGGGCCGCTCCCCGAGGAACCGACCGACGCCCTGCAGGTGGTCGCGGAGCTCATCGCCGCCGCCGAGCCGGGGGTCGTCGCGACCGGTAGCGGGCGCTACTTCGGCTTTGTGATCGGCGGCGCGCTCCCCGCGGCGCTGGCTGCGGACTGGCTCACCTCGACCTGGGATCAGAACGCTGGGCTCGTTGTCGGTGGACCGAGCGCCGCCGTGGTCGAGGAGGTCTGCCTCGACTGGCTGGTCGAGCTACTCGGGTTGCCGAGCGGCGTCTCGGCCGGCTTCGTCACCGGCTGCCAGATGGCTCACGTGACGGCGCTCGCAGCCGCGCGACATCATCAGCTCGAGCGTGCGGGCTGGGATCTCGCCCGCGGCGGGCTGCAGGGCGCGCCGCGGATCCACGTCGTCGTCGGGGCCGAGCGCCACGTCACCGTCGATCGTGCTTTCCGCTTCCTCGGCCTCGGCTCCGACCAGATCGAGATCGTCGAGGCCGACGAGCAGGGCAGGATGAGGCCCGACGCGCTCCGGGCTGCTCTCGCGGGCGCCTCCGGGCCGATCATCGTGTGCGCCCAGGCCGGCAACGTGAACACCGGCTCGTTCGATCCACTCGAGGAGATCGCGGACGCGGTCGAGGCTGCCGGCGCGTGGCTCCACGTCGACGGCGCATTCGGTCTCTGGGCGGCCGCGTCGCCGCAGCTTCGCCACCTCGTCGCCGGCTGCGGACGCGCCGACTCCTGGGCGACCGACGGGCACAAGTGGCTGAACGTTCCGTACGACTCCGGGATCGCCTTCTGCGCTCATCCCGAGTCGCACCGCTCAGCGATGTCCGTCCGGGCGGCGTATCTCGAGCAGTCCGAGCCCGACGCTGCTCGCGATCAGATGGATTGGAGTCCCGAGTTCTCGCGTCGCGCACGCGGCTTCCCGATCTACGCCGCGATCCGCTCGCTCGGCCGGTCGGGAATCGCCGCGATGGTCGAGGGCTCGTGCGAGCGAGCGCGGGAGCTCGCCTCGATCCTCGGCGCCGCCGACGGCGTCGAGATCCTGAACGACGTCGTCCTGAACCAGGTACTCCTGCGCTTCGGCGACGCCGACGCGGTCACGCAGGACGCCGTCCGCCGGGTGCAGGACGACGGCACCTGCTGGCTCTCCGGGACGACCTGGCAGGGTCGGGCAGCCATGCGGATCTCCGTCTCGAACTGGCAGACGAGTCCCGCGGACGTCGAGCGCTCCGCGGCCGCGATCCTCACGGCCGCGTCAGTCCCGGTCTCCTAGTACTAGTACCGCCCGCCGCGCTCGCGCGCCCGCCGCGCCGAGACCTCGTGCGCACGAGCCTCCAGCGCATCCGGCAGCGTCTCCAGCGCCACTGCGTCACCCCCCGATGCGTGGGCGAGCGCCTGCGACAGCAGCCAGTCGGCGAGCCACGGATTGCGCGGCAGCAGCGGCCCGTGCAGGTACGTACCGATCGCACGACCGACGCGGCAGCCCTCGTAACCCGACTCGCCGTCGTTCCCGAAACCGGCCACCACGCGGCCGAGCGGCTCGGCGCCGGAATCGAGGCGCGTCCGGCCGGCGTGGTTCTCAAAGCCTGCGAGCGTGTGTCGCTCCCCGGGCTCGAGCTCGCACTCGAGGAGGACATCACCGATCATCCGCTGCTCGCCGGCGACCGTCTCGTGGGGGAAGAGGCCGATGCCCGGCAGGTCGAAGCCGCGGAGATCGTGATAGCCGCGGCCGAGGAGCTGATAGCCGCCGCAGACGGCGAGCACCGCCGCGCCGTCCGCCGCCGCCGCGTGCACCGCATCCGACTTGGTTCGCAGATCCGCCGCGACGAGCGCCTGCTCGCGATCCTGGCCGCCGCCGATGTAGAGCAGATCGTACGCACCGGGCCGAAGCTCGTCGCCGAGCCCGATCGACTCGACCGCGAGCTCGTGTCCCCGGAGCAAGGCCCGACGCTCGAAGACGGCGATGTTGCCCCGATCGGCGTAGATGTTCAGATAGTCGGGATAGAGATGCCCCACGCGGATCCTCACGTCTGACGTCACGCCTTCACCTCCCAGTAGGGCCTCGTCAGGCCGCGCTCGGTCACGATCCGTTGCAACGCGAGCATTGCCGTGTAGGTCGGCAGCACGACGAGCTCGCCGCCCGGCGGCGTCAGCTCGAGGCCGCGGTCGAGCGCCCGCTCCAGATCGGGCTCGAGCTCGAGCCTGCTCTCGTCGAGCCCGCCGTAGGTGCACCTCAACCCGAGCTCGGCGGCTCGATCCCCCGCCGCGATCACCAGCTCCGTCGTTGCGAGCAACGGTTCCAGATCGACGTCCCAGATCCAGGAGACGTCCTTCCCGTCTGCGATCGCGTCGTTCAGAGCGAGGAGCACGACCTCGGGAGCTCCGCCGTCCTCGAGCGTCCGGATCACCTCGTTCGCGCCGGCAGGGTTCTTGATCAGGAGGATCAGGATCGACTTGTCGCCGCTCGCGATCCGCTCGAAGCGGCCGAAGGCCGGGTCGAAGCGCTCGAGGCCGTCCTTGATCTGCTCGAGCCCGGTGCCGAGCGCCTGGGCTAGCGCCGCCGCCCCGACCGCGTTGTAGACGTTGTAGAGCCCGGGCAGGCGGAGCCGGATCTGCACCGACCCGGCGGGCGTCACGAGCTCGAAAGAGGCGCTCTCGAGCCCGTGCAGCTCGATCTCGCGGGCGACCACCTGAAGCTGCGGGCGCGCGTGGCCGCAGGCGGGACAGCGGTAGTCGCCCAGATGTCCGACGTAGGCCGCGGCGAACTCGTAGGGATGCCCGCAAACGATGCAGTAGCGCGAGTCGGCCGCGTGCTGCAGGACGGATCGCGCGTGTCGCGGATCGTCGAGGCCGTAGGCGATCGCTCCGTCTCGGGCGGCGGCCAGGCTACCGACCTGCGGATCGTCGCCGTTGACGACGAGCGTCGTCGAGTGAGGGAGCCCGCGCACGGTCTGGCGCCAGCCTTCCGCGACGTGCTCGAGCTCGCCGTAGCGGTCGAGCTGGTCGCGGAAGAGATTCCCGAGCAGCACGGCGCGCGGCCGAACCCGCTGCGCCGCTTCGGGGAGCGCCGCCTCGTCGACCTCGAGCAGACCGAGCTGCGCGTCGCGCGTCGCGAGGAGGGCGGAGGCGACCCCGGAGAGAAGATTCGCGCCGGAACGGTTCCAGGCGAGCTTCGTTCCAGGCCCGAGGATCTCGGCGACCATCGCCGTCGTGGTCGTCTTGCCGTTCGTTGCCGAGACCACGACGGCGCCCCGCGGAAGCCGGGCCGCGAGCGCGTCGATCGCCCCCGGGTCGAGCTTCCAGAGCAGCTTTCCCGGAATCGTCGTACCGCCGCCCGTGCCCGCGAGGCGGGAGAGGCGGGCGGCAAGCCGGGCCGCCGTCGACTCGATCGCGAGGCGTGCGCTCATCGTCTCGAGCCTAGACGAGGTTGTCCGGAGGCGGCGTGTCTGCTCGCGTCCTCTTGCACTATCGTCAGTCTGCTCTAAAATGCTTGCATGGCACGAAGTCGCCGCCACCCGTCGGTGGCAGCCATCGACCCGCAGGCGCTGGCCGACTTCCAGGCGGGGATCCGAAAGCGCTACACCGACGGGCAGATCCTGGTCGAGCTCCGGGAGAGCGCCGAACGGCTCGGTCGCTCGCCGACGATGCGGGAGTTCGCCGCCGACGCTCGAACGAAGGTGCATCCGCAGACGGTGATCGAGCATTTCGGCAGCTGGAATGCGGCGAAGCGCCAGGCGGGCCTCGTCCCGCGACGGTTCGCGACCCGCGAGGAGCTGCTCGGACGTCTCCGAGCGCTCGGCGAGGAGCTGGGAAGGACGCCAACCGCCCGCGATCTCGACGAGCGCAAGGGCTCGATGCCCTCGAAATCGTTGCTCTGGCACACCTTCGGCTCGCTCGCACGGGCGCTTCGCGAGGCCGGCTTCGACGTTCCGCTGGGAGCGGAACGGCTGGAGCGGGCGGTCGAGCAGGGCGCGGCGCTGGCGCGAGTCCTCGGCCGGCTACCCAAGATGGAGGACTGGAAGCGGGCGCGGCGCGACGATCCGGCCCTCCTGACCGAATGGCAGGTCTACCGGATGATCGACGTCCAGCCCGCGTGGGCCGCGTTCCAGTACCTCGTCCGCGAGCGGCTGCTCGACGAGGGCGCGTCCGTCGAGCCCGATGGATCGGTTGGAGCCTAGGCGGCCGCGAGGGCGATCGCGGCGAGCCGCTTGAGACAGGAGACGCCCTCCTGCGGGGCTCGAACCGAAGGAAGGATCGTCTCCTCGATGTAGGACCGATCCGGATGAAAACGATGGACGGCCTCGACGCTGCCGTCGATCACGTGGAGCAACGTGCCTTCGTCGAGCTCGCGCTTGCGCAGAGTCAGCCGGATCGTCCGTTCCAGCACGTCCAGCGCGTCGCGGGTCGAGGCGAAGAAGAGCTCCTTGCCGGTCGTCCCGATCCAGAGCGGCCGGCCGACCGCGCGGGCGAGGAAGAGCGTGGAGGGCGCGCGCTCGTCGAGCCAGCTCGTGGCCATCGCGCCGTGCAGCTCCTCGATCGCCTCGGAGCGACCGTCGGCGTGCTCGGCGAGCGCGAAGATCGCCTCGGAGTCGACGGTCATCTCGGGAGTGGCCCGTTGGAAGCCGTAACGCTCGAAGATCTCGTCGTCGTTGACGATGATCCCGTTGTGGATCCCGACCACAGCGCCGTGCCTGATCGGGTGGTTGTTCGCCTCGATCGTGGGATGGCCCTTGGTGTAGTCGCGGACGTGCACGAGCACCTGAGTCGCGGCCGCGGGCACGTGCAGCTCGTCGAGCAGAGCGCTCGCTCCCGAACGCCGCTTGACGACGCTGACAGCAGAGTCGGTGCTCCTGAAGGCGTAGCCGACTGCATCGGCGCCTCGCTCCGCGATTCCGGCCAGGAGCGCCTGCGCCGCGAGCGTCCTCCTGACGTTCGAGGCTGGATCGAGGCTGTATCCGGCAATACCACACATCGTGCTACTGATCCTCGGTTCGTTATCGGCTGGTGAAGACTGGCCTTGAAAAGGCTAGACGAAAGGTGTTTTGGGGAAGTTAGGACGGGCGTCGACTCGCAGCTCAGATTCGTGCCCCGCGACGTGTTCCCTCGCCCGTCCGAGCACCGGAGGCTCAAGCCTCGGCCGATCCACGCCGATAGATCCGGCACAGTGGAGCACAACGCAGCAGAGCCCCTCGGAGACCTCGCGTCCGAGCCGCACCTGGAGCTCCTACCCGCGCTCGACGATCCGGCCGGGGAGGAGACGGAGCCCGAGGACGAGCCTGCCGACGCCCCAGCCGCGGAGGCGACCCAGGATCCGCTCAAGCTCTACGTCCGGGCGATCGGCGACGGCCGGCTCCTCACGGTCAACGAGGAGCGCGAGCTCGCACGCCGCAAGGATCTCGGCGACGAGGCGGCCAAGCGCAAGCTGATCGAGTCGAACCTACGACTCGTGATGTCGATCACCCGCAACTACACGAAGGCGGGGGTGCCGCTGCTCGATCTGATCCAGGAAGGCAATCTCGGCCTGATCCGGGCGGTCGAGAAGTTCGACTACCGGATGGGCTTCAAGCTCTCGACCTATGCGACCTGGTGGATTCGCCAGGCCGTCACGCGCGCCCTCGCCGAGCAGGGACGCACGATCCGGCTCCCCGTGCACGTCGCCGACCAAGTCCGGCGGGTGACGCGCTCCCGGCGGCTGCTCGCGCAGAAGCTGAACCGCGAGCCGAAGCTCGAGGAGATCGCGGAGGAGAGCGGCTTTACGGCGCTGCGTGTACGCGAGCTGCTCGAGCTCGTCGAGGACTCGCTCAGCCTCGAGACGCCCGTCGGCGACGGCGAGAGTCTCTACGGCGATCTGCTCCAGGACACGAAGTCGGCCGAGCCGGACGTCGAGACGGCCGAGCGGCTGCGCTCCCAGGAGCTCGCGGTGGCCCTGGAGTCGCTGAACCCGCGCATGCGCCACGTGGTCAGCCGGCGCTTCGGTCTCGACGGGATCGCGCCGGAGACGCTCGAAGAGGTGGGTGCCGGCCTCGGGATCACCCGCGAGCGGGTGCGGCAGCTCGAGTCGCGCGCACTCCGCGAGCTGCGCTCGGTCGCCCCGGCACTCGAGTTCTACCTGCGCAGCTGACGCCGAAGCCTAGAGCCCGACGGCCTCCATCTCGCGCAATGTCGAGAGACGCTTGAGCGAGTCGATCTCGATCTGCCGTACCCGCTCGCGGGTGAGCCCGAGACGCCGGCCGATCTCCTCGAGGGTCTTCGGCTCGGAGTCGGAGAGCCCGTAGCGCAGGGTCACGACCTGCCGCTCGCGGTCGCCGAGCGTGCCCAGCGCCTCTCGCAGCGCCTGGCTGCGGAGCGAGACCTCGACCTCCTCCTCGGGTAGAGGGCCGTCGCCGGCGACGAAGTCGCCGAAGACGGCGTCCTCGGTCTCGCCGACCGGCTGGTCGAGGCTCGTCGATGCGCGCGCGGCGGCGCGGACCTCGATCGCCTGTTGGAGCGGAAGCGAGGCCTCCTCGGCGATCTCCTCGAGCGTCGGCTCCCGGCTGAGCTGCGTCCACAGTGTCCGTTCGGCGCGATTCATCTTCTGCAGCCGCTCGACGATGTGAACCGGCATCCGGATCGTCCGCGCCTTGTCCGCGAGCGCTCTCGCGACCGCCTGGCGGATCCACCAAGTCGCGTAGGTCGAGAACTTGAAGCCGCGGCGCCAGTCGAACTTCTCGACGGCGCGGATCAACCCGAGCGTGCCCTCCTGGATCAGATCGAGGAACGGCAGGCCCTGGTTGCGGTAGTTCTTGGCGATCGAGACGACGAGCCGCAGGTTCGACGAGATCATCCGCTGCTTCGCCTGCGTGTCGCCGCGCTCGATCCGCTTCGCGAGCTCCACTTCCTGGGCCGCGGTCAGGAGCTGATGACGACCGGCCTCGCGGAGGAAGAGCTGAAGCGCGTCGGTGGTCGTCTCCTGAGCCGCGGCCGGCGGTGGGGGCTCGGGCGCTTCCGGCTCAGCAGGATCCACCGGGACGAGCTCGATTCCGCGTTGCTCGAGCTCGCGGTAGAGCGCATCCTGCTCGAGCGCGTCGAGCTCGTGCGCCTCGATGAGCTCGACGAGCTCGGCCGCGCGCAACGACCCGGCCTGCTCGGCGCTCTCGAGGAGCTGCTGGATTCCCTCGTTGCGCAGGATGTGGTCGATGTCGATCGTCGTCATAGGTTCGGAGGCAAGCCTGTGCGACTACGGCCTGAGTGACTTCTACCTGGAGCGTCGGCCTCCGAAACCCTGACCTTCCGACTCCGGATCGAGACCCGACAGGCGCGATTCCTCGTCCACGAGCTCAATGCACGATAATCGACGTTATGTCAAGTTGACCCACGCGAGGCCCGGCGCGTCGTCGCGAGCGCCACTCCCCCGGGACGGCCGCGGCCCACGCTCAGAAGCCCGCTGAGCGGAATCCCGTCGCGATCGAGAGCAGCACGAACGCGGCGGCGAGCAGGCGGTAGACGACGAAGAGCGAGTAGTCGTGCCGGCGCACGTAGCCGAGGAGCGCCGAGATCGCGAGGAGCCCGCTCGCTCCCGACGCGAGCGAGCCGACGAGGAAGGGGCCGGTCGTGCCCGGTGGCAGGTCGGCAAGCACGACGTCGCCGATCCCCTTGTACGCGACGGCTCCGAACGTGATCGGGACGAGAAGGAGGAACGAGAACCGTGCGGCAGAGTCGCGGTCGAGCCCGAGGAACCTCCCGGCGGTGATCGTGATCCCGGAGCGCGACACGCCCGGCATCAGCGAGAGGCACTGGGCGAGCCCCACCGTGACCGCCGAGCGGAGCCCAAGATCGCCCATCCGTCTCGACTCCGGCTGCCGGTCGGCCAGCCAGAGCAGCCCTCCGAAGAGAGCGAGCAGGATCGCGATCTGCCACGGCTCCCCCAGGTTCTCCGCGATCAGGGTTTCTCCGAGCGCCCCGACGAGCGCGGCCGGGACGGTCGCGATCGCCACGAGCCAGGCGATCCGCTCGTCCACCGTGCCGATCCGACGTCTACGAACCGAGCCCAGCCAGGCACCCGCGAGCCGCAGGATGTCCTCGCGGAAGTAGGCGACGACCGCGATCAGTGTCCCCAGATGGAGGGAGACGTCGAACGTCTGGTTGAAGGCGTCGTTCTCCTTCAGGAACTCCCAGTCGAAGAGCCAGGGCACGAGAATCAGGTGGCCCGACGAGGAGATCGGGAGCAACTCGGTCGCGCCCTGGACGAGCCCGAGCACGAGCGCCTGCCAGTTCGGCAGCGCATCGGCGCTGTCCCCGATCCCGAGCACGGTCAGGACGAGCGCAGCGAGGAACGCAGCGCCTGCAACGGCATAGACGCCCGCCCGGTCCATCGCGCGATCCTAGAGGCGGACTCGGGCGCCTAGTCGCCGCGCAACCGCACGAACAGGAAGATCGCGGCCGCGGAGACGAGCGACAGGATCAGCGAGGTCGCGCCCGAGACACCGACCGCGAGCATCCCGAGCCAGAGGATCACGAAGAAGAGAACGGCCCAGAAGAAGGCCTGGACGCCCTGGTCGATGCTCGGGAACCGGAGATGCATCGGGCGATCGTACTGGACGCAACCACGACCTCGGCTCTCAGGCGGCCGAGCGAGAAACTTTCCGCAAATTGCAATTATTCGTCCCGGCACGTGCTTGCTCGCGGGGTGGCGCCCCACTAGGTTCTGCCGTGCAGGGAGCACGGAGCGCGACTAGACCGAAGCCGAGCTCGAGGGCCGTACGCGGAAGCGGAAAGTCAGCGGGCACGGTGGACGAAAGCGCCACCGGCTCCCTGAATTTTTTGCGCGGTACAGTAGGGATCCGCTCGCGCGGATCCCTCTGCGCGCTAGGACCCCTGAAGGGTCGCTTCGCTCCCGGCTCGCGGGCAAGAAGGGACTTCACACGGCCTTGGGACGGCGCTAGCGCCTGCTGCCGAGGGCTCGCAGGAGCCGGTGCGCGAGTTCCGGGCCCAACAGAGCCTCGAGCCGCACGAGCGCCGTCGAGCCTGGCTCCTCACAATCGAGCGCGAAGCAGTGCGCGAGGAGGAGATCGGAAGCAGCCGTCTCGCGAGGACTGACGGCGGCTGCTTCCATCATCCTTCCTATCGGCTTCCGGTCGGCGTTCGTGCGATCCCTGGCGCGAGGGAAACGCTCGAAGTCGGCCCTCCCTCAGCGCTCGTCGCGCTCGTCCCTCGCACCGACGCGACGCAGCCCGAAGCGGCGGCCGCGATCGTGCTCGACGTCCTCGTCGGACGTCACATCCGCGGACCGTTCAGCGGTCAGCGTCTCGTCGGAGTCGCGCTCTCGCACGCTCGCAGCGGGCGCCACGCGCCTTCTCTCGTCGACCGTCTCGTCGACAACCTTGGTCCGTGGACCGGCGGTGTCGAACGTCAGGCCGAAGACGAGCCCCACCCCGAAGGCGACCGCAGCGAGCAACTCGCCGAGATCGCTGACGACGCCGGCCACGCCGAGATCGCGCGACCAGTTCGACGTGTTGAAGAAGTCGGCGGGCTGGCGGGCAAGGAGAACCCAACCCCCGACGACGAGTACGGGGAGAAACCCGAGCAGGAAGACTCCCGCCGAGAGCCCAGGCAGGCCCCACTTCGTCCAGCCCCCGACGATCTGCGAGAGGGCGATCGTCAGACCGGCGGCGGCGACCAGGCCGTAGGTCGTCCAGTACTCGCCGGACGAGCCGGTTCCGATCTGGGCGGCGAGCCAGATCAGGAACCCGGCGACACCGGCGCCGACGAGCGTCGAGACACCTCTGGTGATACCGATCATCTCAGCCTCCGTGTTCGCGATTCGCTTCCGGATCCGTTCCCGGCAGAGCTGAAACGGAATCGGGGCTACAAGAGATTCAGGCGCCGCTCGTCGAAGCGCGACGAGTGGAGCTCGGACCGGAACTCCTCGACTGCGGCGAGAACGTCGTCGCTGAACACGTGATCGACGACTCCGACGCTCGCGTCGTTCCAGAACGGCAGGTCGACGTGCTTCCGTGTGACGAGGTTGACGGAGAGGGCCTCGCAGGCAGGGCAGCGAACCGCAAGCCCGAGCTGGCGCTCGCCGGGGGCGACTGCGACGAACGAGGACGGAAAGACGGGTCGCGGCCTGCCTTCGGGAAAGCAGAAGAAGCTCCAGGGCCACTCCCCCGCGCTGAGCTGGCTCGCGGCCGCCCGGGTGAGCTCCGAGCCCGCGTCGTCGAAGCGCGAGGTCATCAGGTTGAGGAAGCGACCCGCAGCCGCCCCGAGCGGCGCCCAGTCGAGGTCGTCATGGGCGACGAGACCCGTGTGCTCGCCGCCGCAGCCGCAGTCGAAGCGAACGCCGTAGACCGCCGGATGAGCGGCGCCGGGGAGCCGCTCGATCCGGCGAAAGGCGGAAAGCGCCACGCGCGCCTCCTCACGGTGAGGACACGCGAATGTGTATCGCCCGGTGAACGCGTCGTACATGATTGAACTCTTATCGACCGATCGGACGATCGTCTAGAGAGAAACGCAGCGTTCGTCTCTAGTAGTCGATCAGCGAATGGACGTCGTAGCCGGCGAGGCGCTCGCGGCCGTTCAGGAAGGTGAGGTCGATGATGAACGCGACTCCGACGACCTCTCCGCCGAGCTGCTCGATCAGGCCTCCGATCGCCTCGACGGTGCCGCCCGTCGCGAGCACGTCGTCATGGACGAGCACGCGCACGCCCTGCCAGAACGAGGAGGGATGGAGCTCGAGCGCGTTCTGACCGTACTCGAGCGCGTAGGTGACGCTGACCGTGTCGGGCGGCAGCTTGCCCGGGCGGCGGGCGGGCACGAACCCGCATCCGATCTCGCGCGCGATCGCCGCTCCGAGGATGAAGCCGCGCGCCTCGGCGCCGACCACGAGGTCGGGCCGCTTGGCCTTCCCCCACTCCGCGAGGTCCGAGATCGCCTGCTGGAGACCCGCCGGATGCGCGAGGAGCGGACTGATGTCCTTGAAGCCGACCCCGGGCTGGGGAAAGTCCGGGACTTCACGGACGAGCGTGCGGAGATCGAGGCTCACGGCCGCAAGACTCTAGTTCTCTACCGTTCGGCCAGTGCGCGCAGCTCGCGCCAGAAGAGCAGCCGCGAGAGCTCCTGCGAGGCCTCGGCGAGAGCCTGGAGGTCGTTCAGGCCGGACTTTCTCCGCTCCGGGTTCCGAGCCCGCAGCGCCGGTGCGACGAGCTGCTCGAGGAGACCTGCCTCGCGCCCGGCAGAGTTGCGGAAGGTGCGGAGGTGCCGCGCGTCGATCCCGTAGCGTGCGAGCAGGCCGCAGGCCGCCGCGATCTCGGCGTCGCTCTCGCGGTAGAGACGCTCGCCGGCCTCGACCCGCGGAGCGAGTAGACCGAACTCCTCGAGCGCCTGCGCGAGCTCGCGGTCGATTCCAGCGCGCTCGCAGAGCTCGGCGAGATCGAGCTCCGGCTCGCGGTCGCCGAGCCCGGTCGGAGGCCGACGCTTGCGCTCCGCCGCGGCGCCGCCGCTCGAGAGCTCCTGCCGGATCACGCGCAGCGGCAGGAACTCGTCGCGCTGGAGGCGCAGGATCGTCTCGAGCCGCTCGACGTCGTCCTCGCTGAAGAGCCGGTAACCGCCGCGCGTGCGCTTCGGGGTCAGCAGTCCCTGATCCTCGAGGTACCGGATCTTCGAGATCGAGATGTCCGCGAACTCCGGCTGCAGGCGCGTGCAGACCGCCCCGATCGTATGGAGGCGCTGCTCCGACCTAGAGCTGGTCACCGTGGTCATGGGGCGCCCGCCCCATGAGCTCTAGGGGGTGTGGGGGAACTTGGAAGTTCCCCCACAGAGCAGAAGAAGGGGGCTCGTGGGGGAAACATGGTTTCCCCCACGGGAGCGAGCTGAAGGCGAGCGACGCTCATCGACCCCGTAGAAACGTCAGCCGGTACTTCCCGATCTGGACCTCGTCGTCGTCCTCGATCTCGGTCTCCTCCGCCTCGATCCGGCTCCGGTTGACGAAGGTGCCGTTCAGGCTGCCGAGATCCCTGATCGTGAAGCGCTCGCCGTCCCGGACGAGCTCGGCGTGCTTGCGGGAGACGGTGACATCGTCGAGGAAGACATCGCAGTCCGGGGATCGGCCGATCAGCGTCCGCTCACCCGAGGGGAAGAACGTCTCGCCCGCGCGGCCGCCGCCGGAGCGCACGACGAGCGCAGGCCCCTTGACGCCGGGATCCCCCTTGCCGCCTGGACCCCCCTTGCCGCCGGGACTCGGTGCCGTTCCCGGATCCTCCGCCACGTCCTCGGGAGTGAACGTCATCGTTTGCTCGCCGGTGTCCTCCTGCTTCAGATGGGTGCCGCACTTCGCGCAGAAATTGGCGGTCTCCGGGTTCTGATACCCACACTCCGGGCAGTAGACGTGACTCACGCGCGCCCCTTGCCGCGGAACGCGCGGGCGTCGGAGGTTGACGGCGGAGTCCTCACGCTCATTCCTCCTTCGCCTGGGGTGTCGCCCGCGAGGCGAGGATGTCGGTCAGCCGATCGACGTCGACGTCGCTGCCGCCTCCCGTTCCCTTGAGCCGCGCCGTCCGTTCTGCACGCAGGATGTCGATCCTGCCCTGCAAGAGCCGCCGCCGGTAGGAGACCTGATCCTCCTCGTCCGAGAGCCGGTCGATGAGGGCCTTCAACTCGTCGTCGGAGAGCGCTCCGAGATCGGGCAGCGGCTCTACGTCGTTCTCTTGTTCTCGCCGATCGTTCACTGTGGCCTTTCGCGTCGGGGTCTCAGTAAAGCACCAGCGAGCCCGAGGGTCAACCTCAGCTTGAGGCTTCCACCGGAGTTCGCGGTGCGGCGCCGTCTCCCTGCATGATCGCCTCGACGAGGTCGCGAACCTCCTGCTCGAGCTCGGCCGACGCCTCGGCGGAGTCGCCCTCTGCGTAGAGATGCAGGAACGGCTCGTCGGGATCCGGTAGTACCTGCGACCAGCCGCGGGCGTCGAGCAGCTTGATCCCGTCCGTCAGGTCGACGTCGCGTCCCGCGAGCTGCTCGTTCAGCAGCCGCATCACGAGCCCCTTCTTCGCCCAGGGACAGGCGAGCTGACGGTGAATCAGCGTCGATTCGGGCAGCTCGGCGACGAGCTCGGAGAGCGGCTGCCGCACCGGCGCGAGCAGCTCGAGCAGCTTCGCGAGGCTCGCGACGGCGTCGTAGGCGGGCAGGAACTCGGGGAAGACGTAGCCGCCGCCGACCGCGCCTGCGAACACCATCCCATCGGCGGTTGCCGCGTGGGTCAGGTCGGCGAGCGAGTGCGGCGTCCTGACGACCTCGAGCGCGCCGTCGGCCAGCGCGTCCACCTGGCTCGTCACCGTGATCGGGAACGCGACCTTGCCCGACGCCCCGCTGGCGCCGAGGAGCTTCAGGAAGAGGAGGAGCGTTTGCTCGACCGCCACCTCCCGGCCCAGCTCGTCGAGCAGGTAGAGCCGCTCGGCGCCGCGGTCGAAGACGACGCCGAAGTCGGCGCCGATCGCCGTCACGAGCGGTTTCGTGTTTCCGATCGCCTCCACGAGCGTCTGCGGTCTTGGCCCTCCCTCGGCGGAGAAGCCGTGCGCCGAGATCGCCTCGACCCCCAGCGGTCCGACCACGAGCGGAACGACGAAGGAGGCGGCCGAGTAGCCGTAGTCGATCACGATCCGGAAGCCCCGCTCGCGTACCGCGTCCGCGTCGAGGCCGTCGAGGAGATCCTGGGCGTAGCTTTCGCGAACCCTGGCCGGATAGGAGACCGAGCCGACGCCATCGGCGGCGACGCGTCGCAACTCCTGACGCGTGAAGTTCTTCTCGATCTCCTTCTGGAGCGACTGGGTGAGCAGGATCCCGGGCGGCTCGTAGATGCGAATGAAGACCGCTTCGGGGTCGAGATGGCTCTGTCCGACGTGAATCGCCGCGGCGAACGCCTGCGTCTTCAGGACGTGCCGGCTCACGGCGGGAGGTGAGACGCGAAGGTCGGCGACGTCCACCCCGGTTGCGTTCAGCCCTGAGATCAGGCAGCGCTTGATCATCCGACAGGCAGGCCCGGAGTCGCGACTCGCGACGACACGGCCGCCGCGCTTCAGCGCCGTGCCGAGCGCTGCCGCCAGCCGCACCGCCGTCTCCGGGGTCAGGTCGACGTTGACGAGCCCGCTGACGCCGTCCTTGCCGAAGAGCCGTGTCGAGGCGCGCGACTCCCAGATCAGGTTCTCATGGAGCTGCGACCCGGTCTCGACCTCCTTGTAGGGATAGATCCGGACGTGCGGCATCACGCTCGCCTCCGAGCCGATCGTGACCTCGTCGCCGATCGCGACGCCCTCGTGGATGTGCACGTGATCGCGGATGTCGCACGAGCGGCCGACGATCGCGCCTTCGATCAGAGTGCTCCGGCCGACGTGCGTCGCCGAGTCGATCACGGTTCGGACGGTGCGGGCGCGCTCGCGCAACGTGACGCCGTTCGAGAGCACCGTGTAGGGCCCGACCGAGGCGTCCCGAGCGATGCGGGAGTAATTGCCGATGAAGGCCGGTCCCTCGAGCTCCTCGACGTCGTCGATCTCGGCGCCTTCGCCGAGCCAGACGTTGCCGCGCAGACGGATCCCGCCGACGTTCAGCCGCACCTTCTCGTCGAGCGCGTCGAAGTTCGCCTGCCGGTACTGATCGAGGTTGCCGATGTCCTGCCAGTAGCCGTCGAGCACGACCCCGTACAGCGGGCGCCCCATCTCGAGGAGGAGCGGGAAGAGCTCCTTCGAGAAGTCGTAGGGTCCGTCGGTCGGGATGTGGGTCAAGACCTCCGGCTCGAGCACGTAGATCCCGGTGTTGATCGTGTCCGAGAAGACCTGTCCCCAGGACGGTTTCTCGAGGAAGCGCTCGACCTTCCCGTCCTCGTCCATGACGACGATCCCGAACTCGAGCGGGTTTTCGACCGACTTGAGTCCGATCGTGACGGCGGCGCCCTTCTCCTTGTGGAAGGCGACGAGCGCGCCGAGATCGACGTCGCAGAGCGCATCGCCCGAGATCACGAGGAAGGTCTCGTCGAGCTTCGAGCTGGCGAGTCGGACGGAGCCCGCGGTGCCGAGCGGCAGCTCCTCGACGGAGTACTCGATGTTCAGGCCGAGCGTGTCTCCCGTTCCGAAGTAGCTGCGAATCGCCTGCGGCAGGAATGCGAGCGTGACGACGACGTCCTCGAATCCGTGCCGCTTGAGCAGATCGAGGACATGCTCGACGCACGGCTTGCCGACGATCGGGACCATCGGCTTCGGCTGGTTCGAGGTCAGCGGGCGCAGCCGGGTTCCCTCGCCGCCGGCCATCACGACGGCTCTCACGTGGACACCTCCCCGCGGGCCGTCACGACGTACTGGGCGGCCGCGAGGAGAGCCAACGCGAGCGCGACCCAGAAGAGCCAGAGCGGCCACTCCGTCTCGTCACCGACGACTGTCAGGATCCCGACGGAGAGGTAGAGAAGCCAGGTTGCGATCTTGCCGAGCAGGCTGACCGAGAGCTCGACGCCCTTGGGCATGAGGAGCCGGTAGCCGCCGACGAGGATCGCATCGCGCAGGACGATCACGAGCGCGCCCGGCCACGGCAGCTTCCCTTCGAGCCAGAGCAGGATCACGGCGGCGTCGATCATCAGCCGGTCGGCGAGCGGGTCGGCGAGCTTCCCGAAGCGGGACTCGACCCGCCAGCGGCGCGCCAGGAAGCCGTCCACCTGATCCGTGACTCCCGCGACGAGGAAGATCCAGCCCGCTGCCCAGCTCGAGCCGTCCCCGGCGGCCACGTACGCGGCGACGAAGAAGGGAATCAGCGCCAGTCGCAGCAGCGTGAGCGCGTTCGGGAGCTGCGCGAGTGGTGCGGAGACGGCGCGCGTGGCCACGCCTGACAGGATAGAGGCCGTGACCGAGACGCTCGTCTTGCCGGGCTTCGTCAACGCGCACTCGCACACCTTCCAGCGAGCGCTGCGCGGGCGCGCCGGCGGCGGCGACTTCTGGGCGTGGCGGGAGCTGATGCTCGAGGAGGCGGAGCGGCAGACGCCGGAGCTCGTCCGGGAGAGTTACGCGAGGGCATACCGCGAGCTGCGGGCCGCGGGTTACACGGCGGTCGGCGAGTTCCACTACCTCGGCTTCGAGGAGGCGCGTGCTGCGGTCGAGGCGGCGGCGGAGGCCGAGACCGAGATCGTGCTCCTCCTCGCGGCGTACGCGCGCGGTGGGCTGCCGCGGATGCGCCAGGACTCAGTCGCCGACTACCTGCGCCAGCTCGAGGCGTTGCGCGAGGACGGAATCAAGGTCGGCCTCGCCCCCCACTCCGTCCGCGCCTGCCCGGAGGATTGGTTGCGCGAGCTCGGCGCCTATGCGGCTGCCGAGGGGCTCCCTCTCCATGTCCACGCGGACGAGCAGCCGCGCGAGATCGAGGAGTGCCTGGCCGAGCACGGCTGCCGGCCGATCGAGCTCCTGGCGCGCACCGGCTGCCTCGGGCCGCTGACGACGGTCGTCCACGCAACGCATGCCGACGGCACCGAGCTCGACCTGCTCGCGGAGTCGGGCTCGACGATCTGCGCGTGTCCGACCACCGAGGCCGACCTCGCGGACGGCTTCCTCCCGGCCGCGCGGATCGAGCACCGCGGAATCTCGCTCTGCATCGGCTCCGACTCGAACGTCCGGATCGACCCGCTCGACGAGCTTCGCGAGCTCGAGGGAATCGCGCGGCGCCAGACCGGTCGCCGCGGCGTCTTCGGCACCGAGCGGCTGCTCTGCTTCGGCGCCGACGAGGGCGCGCGCTCGCTACGGCTCGAATCGTGGCCCGAGATCGAGATCGACCTCGGTCATCGCTCGCTCGCAGGGGTCGATCCGAGCGATGTCTTCGATGCGCTCGTCTCGGGGTGCAGCGCGGACGTCGTACGGCGTCGCTAGCCGCGCTTGGACGAGCGGGAGCGGGCGAAGCGGGCGGTCCAGTGGGCGGTGCGGTCGAGGTAGGACCTTTCGGCCGCCGCTCCGCGGAGCCCCCACGCACCGTCATAGCCCTCGTAGCCGCGCTCAGCACTCCGCGCCGGCTCGATCTGGGTTCCCTCGTGCCACTCGTTGTAGCTCGTCACGGTGACGAGGTCCGCGCCGGCTCGGATCGCGCCACGCCACATCGCGTCGTAAGTGGCGCCGTTGCGCCGGGGGCGCAGGCGTGTGTCTCCAGTCGCGCGGCGGGCGTCATAGCCCGGGCCGACCGACGGCGCGCAGAGGAGCCGCAGCCGGCGCGCCTGGTCGCACAGCCGCGGGAAGATCGACCCGTGATAGAGCAGCACGTCGTAGGTGTAGAGGCCGTCGAACCCTCCCGCAGCCGCCCTTCCCGCAAGATTCGTGTTCGCGAAGACCCGGACGCCGGTCACGGCCGCGTTCAGGCGTGCCCAGTCCCCGTCGGGGAGCCAGACGGACGCCCAGACGTAGAAGTCGACGATTCCGAGCGTGCGCAGGTAGCCGATGTCGTCGCCGACACTCTCGACGCTGCGACCGCCGTAGGGCTCGACGTGCGCCGCCACAGCGAGGCCGTGAAGCTGTGCCGCGGTGAGCACTTGCGGCAATCGCTGGTCCTCGAGTGAGCCACGACCCCACCAGGAGACGATTACCGTGGAGACCCCCGTGGCGGCGATCTCCCGCATCTGGGCGGCGAGGACGAGCGAGTCGGCCGACGAGTAGGGGCCGCGCGCGGGGTAGTAGCCGGAGGCAATCTGCGCGGGCGGCACGTGCCCGCCCTGCTGCCAGTGGGTGTAGGCGCCGTCGCGAGCCTCGGTGCCGAACCAGGGGTAGTAGAAGATCGCCGTCTCGACGACGGTGCTCTGAGCCGACCCGAGGCCACCGTCAGCGTGCGCCCAGGCGGCAGCCGTTACCCCCAGGCAGGCCGCAACCACGAGGACGACAACCGACATCCGCACCGCCGCGCGACTCTACAGCTCCCATCGGCTGGTTTCCACGCCTTTTTGGAGGTTTCGGCAGTCTTTAGCACGTCACGAGCCGGGAGTTCAAGCGGATCCCCTCAGAGTCCTTTCGCGCTCAAGAGCCCTTTCGCAGACGCAAACCCTGGAGCCAAGTGACCTCCAGGTCAAGAACTTCCTTGACAGAGCGAGCCCGGGAGCGAGCGACCCTTTCAGGGGTCTTCGCGCGGGTGTGGGCTTTGCCCGTGCCCGCGCGCCAAACAATCGGGGCGCCCAGATTCGAACTGGGGATCTCCTGGCCCCCAGCCAGGCGCGATAACCAGGCTTCGCTACGCCCCGTAGGTCGAGAGTCTAGCGCGACCTCCCGCTCAGGCGGAGAGGCGCTTGTAGAGCCGGTCGATCAGCTCCGGCCTCGCCCGCAGCCGGTCGGTGATCACCCGGAGCCGATATTCCTGGAAGTGCTCCGGATCGACCTCGAGAGCCGCGGCGAGGCGCTCGACGACGTCCTTCGAGGGGACAGGGCGGTTGCCGTGAACGAGGTGATTGAGGTAGCCGGCCGAGAGTTGGGTCTTCCCGGCGAGGCCCCGATAGGTGAGACCCGAGTCGGCCATGAGCTGCTCGATCGTGGCTCCGAACGGGAGCTCGCTGTACTTCTTCCGTCGGGTCATCGGGTCCCGACTACCCGTTTTGCGACCTCCAAACGCCCGATGCGCTCGTCCTTCCCTGTTGCCCGGAGGCGGAGATCGACCGCCCCGTCTGCGAGCGTCTTCTTGCCGACGGTGATCCGAGAGGGGCAGCCGATCAGGTCGGCGTCGGCGAACTTCTCTCCGTGCCGAAGGTCGCGGTCGTCGAGTAGGACTTCGAGCCCCACCGTGGACAGGGAGTCGGCGACCTCGCCGGCAAGAGCGAGAATCGCCTCGTCATCGCCGGCGAGCGCGAGCACGTGCACGTCGTACGGCGCGATCGCCGCCGGCCAGACGATCCCGTGCTCGTCGTGGTGCTGCTCGACCGCGGCCGCCATCATCCGTGCCGGCCCGATCCCGTAGCTACCCATGATCACCGGCCGCTCCTGCCCATCCTCATCGAGGAAGCTGGTTCCGAGCGGCTCCGAGTAGCGGGTGCCGAGCTTGAAGATGTGCCCGAGCTCGATCGCCGTCTGGAAGCCGAGCGCGCCACCACAGTGGGGGCACGTGTCGCCCTCCTTCGGCTGGCGGATGTCGGCGAAGCGCGGCTCGAAGTCTCGCCCCGCTTCGACGCCGCGCAGGTGGAACCCGGTCTTGTTCGCCCCTGCGACGAACTGGCCGTCGCGCAACGTCTCGTCCGCGATAATCTCGCCCGCGAAGCCGACCGGTCCCAGCGAGCCGCCCTCGGCTCCGAACACCGCGAGGATCTCCCCGTCGGTCGCGGGCCTAGAGTCGGAGCCGAGAGCTGAGACGAGCTTCGTCTCCTCGAGTCGATCGTCGCCGCGGACGAGTGCGAGCGCAACGGTGCCGTCCTGTTTCGTCACCGGCATCGCCTTCGATGTTGCAGCAAGGTCGATCCCGAGGCTCGCCGCGAGCGCCTCGCAGGTCTTGATGCCCGGCGTCTCGATTGCGATGGGCACGTCGAGTCGAGTGGGGAACCGTGGCGCACGCGGGACCGAGCGAGCAACCTCGAGGTCGGCGGCGAAGTCACCGTTGTCGCAGGTAACGAGCGTGTTCTCGCCTGAGCCCGACGGAGCCAGGAAATCGAACGACTCGCTCCCGCCCATCATCCCGGATTCCGCCTCGACGCCGAACACCTCGATGCCGCTTCGCTCGAAGATGCGCTCGTAGGCGCCGCGATGGAGCTCGAAGCTCTTTGCAAGCCCCTCCTCGTCGCGGTCGAAGGAGTACGAGTCCTTCATGATGAACTCGCGCAGCCGAAGTAGGCCGCCTCGGGGACGCGGCTCGTCGCGCTCCTTGATCGCGAAGTGATAGAGGATCTGTGGTAGCTGCCGGTAGCTCTGAAGCTCGCGCGCGTGGAAGGTGACCGTCTCTTCGTGCGTCATCGGCAACACGTAGTCGCGACCGTTGCGATCCTTGAGCCGGAAGAGCTCCTGGATGTGATCGCGCTTGGTGTGCTGCCAGAGCTCGATCGGCGTCAGCACGGGCATAAGCATCTCCTGGCCGCCGATCGCGTCGATCTCCTCACGGACGATCCGGACGCACTTCTGGTGCACGCGCCAGCCGAGCGGCAGGAAGCTCCAGACCCCGGCCGTGACCTGGCGGATGAAGCCGCCGCGGACGAGCAGCTTGTGCGACACCGCTTCTGCGTCCGCTGGCGCGTCGCGCAGCGTCGGGAGGAAGAGCCGGGACGCACGATGGATCATCGCGAGAGCCTAATCCAGCGGAATCAGCGAGGCTTCCGCCATCGCGAGCGCAGCGGGCTTCGCCATCTTCAGCCGCTTCGGGCGCGGCATCCCGGCCGCAATCCAGCGGTCGATCTCGACGAAGAGCTCGTCGATCAGGGTCTCGGACGAGACCTTCTTGAGCACGCGCCCATGGGCGTAGAGAAAGCCCACGTCGCGGCCGCCGGCGATCCCGAAGTCGGCGTCGCCGGCCTCCCCCGGTCCGTTCACTGCGCAGCCCATGACGGCGACCTCGAAGGCTTCGGGATAGGTCTTGAGCCGCTCCTCGACGACGACGGCAAGGTTCTCGACGCCGACGTTGTCGCGGCCGCACGAAGGGCACGAGATCATCACCGGGCCGCGCTCGCGCAGGCCGAGCGCCTTCAGGATCTCGAACGCCGCCTCGATCTCCTTGACCGGGTCGGCCGTGAGGGAGACGCGGATCGTGTCGCCGATCCCGTCCACGAGCAGGGCGCCCATCCCGACGGCGCTCTTGATCGAGCCGGAGAAGGGTGTGCCCGCCTCCGTGACGCCGAGATGGAGCGGGTAGGGAACCTTGTCCGCGAGCATCCGGTAGGCGCGGATCATCGTCGGCACGTGGCTCGACTTGACCGAGATCTTGAAGTCGCGGAAATCGAGCTTCTCGAGGAGCTCCACCTCCTCGAGGGCGGCCTCGACGAGCGCCTCGGCCTGGTCGGCCTGGGCGAGCTGCTCGAGATGCTTCGGAAGCGAGCCGGAGTTGGCGCCGATCCGCATCGGGATCCCGGCTCGCTTCGCCGTCTTCACCACGAGCTCGACCTTGTCCGGCCCGCCGATGTTGCCCGGGTTGATCCGCACCGCGGCGACACCGGCCTCGATCGCCTTCAGCGCGAGCGAGGCGTTGAAGTGGATGTCCGCGATCACCGGCAGCGGCGAAAGGCGGACGATTCGCTTCAGTGCCTCAGCGTCCTCGAGCTTCGGGACGGCGCAGCGGACGATCTCGCAGCCGGCCGAGGCGAGTGCCGCGATCTGCGCGGTCGTCGCCTCGACGTTGCGCGTCGGCGTCAGGGTCATCGACTGGACGACGACGGGCGCGCCGCCCCCGATCGCGACGTTGCCGACCCGGATCCCGACGCTCGACGCCATCGATCACAGGGTAGCGGCGAGAACTTTGTGTTCTATGAACACAAGCGTTCGGGGTCGCCCACGTGGAGTTCCCCGGAGCGCCGTTCCCTAAGACTTCGTGTTCAAAGAACACGAAGTCTTAGCTCCCGAGCCGCCCGATGTCGTTCGTGAGGCCGATGAAGAAGAGGAGCAGGACGAGCGCGATCCCGACGACCGAGACGCGCTCGTAGACCTCGCGCGCGACCGCCTTGCCGCGGATCCCCTCGAGCAGCGAGAAGGCGATGTGGCCGCCGTCGAGCGGCAACAGGGGCAGCAGGTTCAGGAGCGCGAGCGAGAGGCTGATCAATCCGAGCACCCAAAGATACGACTCGGCGCCGCGCTCGACTGCCTGGGAGGAGCCCTGGACGATCCCGACCGGACTCGAGATCTCGTCCCGGCCGTCGCCCGTCACGAGCCGGCCGATCGAGGCGCCAATCGCCTTCGTCACGATCCCGGTGACGCGGACCGCCTGCCACGTCGAGTCGACGGGGCCGAGTGCTTCGCCGCGGAGGGCGAAGCCGAGCCGGAAGGCACCGTCGGTCAGCTCCGGCCGCACCGGCCCGAGTGAGACTTGCTCGCCGTCGCGCACGACCGTCAGCGTCAGCTCGCGGCCGTCGGAGCCCGAGATCCGCTCGGGGATCTGGCTCGCGGCGTCGATCGGTGAGCCCTCGATCGCGACGATCCGGTCGCCGGGCCGGAGATCGGCACTCGCGGCGGGCGAGTCGGCCACGATCTCGTCGACCGTCTGCGTCGCACTGCCGCCGCCGGCCATGAAGAGGGCGGCAAAGAGGACGACCGCGAGCACGAGGTTGGCTCCCGGGCCGGCGAAGATGACGGCCACGCGCTTCCAGGTTCGCGCGCGCCAGTACGCATCGGGACCGAGTGCGTCGTCGATATCGCCCGTGCCGCGCTCAGCCGCTTTCCGCGCAGGCGCGGAGAGCTCGGCGAGCTCGAGCTCGGTGGCGAGCTTCGCGACCGCCTCGCGGGAGTGCACGTGATCCTCGACGGCGAGCCGCCGGCGGAGCTCCTCGACCGCAGGCCCGAGCGACGGCTGCTCGGCGACCGCGCGTCCGAAATGGACGTCGAGGTCGCCAGCGGCGGGCCTGTGCATCCCGGGGATCTTCACGTAGCCGCCGAGCGGAATCGCACCGATCCCGTACTCGATCCCGTTTCGCGTGGTCTTCGCAAGCGCCGGCGGGAACCCGACGTAGAACTTGCGCGGGTTCATCCCGACCGCGCGCGCGACGAAGAAGTGCCCGGCCTCGTGGATCAGGATCAGGAGGCCCAGCCCGACGATGGAGATGAAGATGCTCACGCGACCGACATGCCCTGCTCGGCGAGTCGACGGGCCTGAGAGTCCGCCTCGACGAGCTCTTCGAGATCCCGGGCCGGCGCGCCGGCGGCGGCGGCGAGCGCCGCTTCGACCACGTCGGCGATCCCGAGGAACGACAGCCGGCCTTCGAGGAACGCAGCGACAGCGGTCTCGTTCGCCGCGTTGTAGGCACACGGGTAGGTGCCCCCGAGCTCGCCGGCCCGGCGGGCGAGCGCGAGCAGCGGGAACGTCTCGAGGTCGGGGGCGGCGAACTCGAGCGTGAGCCCACCTGCCAGGTCGAGCCTGGGCAGATCCGTGGCGGCGCGGTCGGGATAGGTCAGCGCCCACGAGATCGGAACCTGCATGTCCGGATAGCCGAGATGCGCGAGCGCCGCGCCGTCCCGGAAGCGGACGAGGCCGTGAACGATCGAGCTCGGATGGACGACGACCTCGATCCGGTCGTACGAAAGCCCGAAGAGGACGTGTGCCTCGATCAGCTCCAGCCCCTTGTTGGCGAGCGTGGCCGAGTCGACCGTGATCTTCGGACCCATGCTCCAGGTCGGATGGGAAAGGGCGTCCTCGACGGTCACGTCAGCGAGCTCCTCGCGATTGCGACCGCGGAATGGACCGCCCGAGGCCGTGAGCACGATCGAGTCGACCGCTTCTCTCGCGCTGCCCTCCAGACATTGGAAGACGGCGCTGTGCTCCGAGTCGACCGGAAGCAGCAATCCGCCCCCACGCTCCTGCGCGCTGCGGGCCAGCTCGCCGGCCGCGACCAGGCTCTCCTTGTTCGCGAGTGCCAGCGTGATGCCTCGCTCCAGCGCCCAGAGGGTCGCGCCGATCCCGGTGAATCCGACGACGGCGTTCAGGACGATGTCCGGCCGTGCGCGCTCGAGCAACTCGGTCAGATCGCCGCCAAGCTGGACGTGCTCGACCCCGGATCGCGCGGCGAGCGCGTCGAGATCGCTCGACCCCGAAGCGAGTGCGCAGAGCTCGAGCTCCGGCGAGGCCTCGACGACGGCGATCGCCTGCCTGCCGATCGAGCCGGTGGCTCCGAGGAGAGCGATTCGCCGCACGTTCACCAGTGTAGGGGTACGGCGTACGGAACCCTCGTCGGCGGCGCTACCCGTACCCGAAGGCGAGGATGACGTAGAAGGCCGCGACGGCGGCGAACAGGTGCGCGTCGATTCGGTCGAGCATGCCGCCGTGGGCGCCGAGCAGCCGGCCGGAGTCTTTCACCTGGAGATCGCGTTTCAGCGCCGACTCGAAGAGATCGCCCGCCGCGCCGGCGAGCGCGATCGCGGCACCGAGGACGAGGGACTCCGGAATCGTCAGGAAGTCCTGCTCGTAGAGTGCGAAGAACGCGACTGCGATCGCTACCGCCGAGCCTGCGAGGAAGCCTTCCCAGGTCTTTCCGGGCGAGAGGGTGGGTGCGAGCTTGCGGCGCCCGATCAACCTGCCCACCCCATACGCGGCGGTGTCGTCGGCGAAGACCGCGATGAGGACGGTGAAGACCGCGAGCCGGCCGTGCTCTGGAATGGCTCGCAGGAGCAGCAGATGCCCGAGCCCGAGCGCGATCCACGCCACCCCGAGCACCGTCGAGCCGATCGTGATCGTCGCGGTCTGGCGCGTCTCGGCGATCCCGTAGAGCACGAACGCGAAGAGGAGCGTCAGCGCGAAGCCTCCCGTCATCCAGGCTGCGCCCCCGAGCTCGGCCCCGAGGAGAGTGGCGATCGCCCCTGCGTAGCCGGCGAGCACGAGCGGGCGCAGTCCTCGCGCCATCACGTAGAGCTCGTGCAGTCCGATCAGGGCGGCGACGAGCGCGAGCGCGAGGATCCACCAGCCGCCGAGCCAGACGAGGTAGAGCACGACGGGCAGGGCCACGATCGTAACGAGCAGGCGCGAGACGAACTGGCTCACTCCCGCTCCAGCACCGGCAAAGCCGGCGCTTCCGCGCGTGCCCCGCTTCGGCGCCTGCAAAGCCGCCGCCTGCGCTCTCGGGCCGGCTTCGTCGAGCCCACGCCGCTGACGACGCTCATCCGGGCGAAGCTCATCGGCCGCCGAACCGTCGCTGCCGGCTCGCGTACTCGGCGAGCGCGGCCTCGAGCTCCGCCCGGCCGAAGTCGGGCCAGAGCGTGTCGACGAAGACGAGCTCCGAGTAGGCGCTCTGCCAGAGGAGAAAATTCGAGAGCCGCAGCTCTCCGGAGGTGCGGATCAGGAGATCGGGGTCGGGGAGGCCGGGCGCGTGCAGGCGGGCCGCGAGCGACTCTTCGTCGATCTCGCCCGCGGGCACTGCGTCCTGCACGAGCCGCCGCGCGGCATCGACGAGCTCCGCGCGACCGCCGTAGTCGAACGCGATCCAGAGGTCGAGCCGGTCGTTGTCGGCGGTCACCGCCTCGAGCGCCTCCATCTGGGCCCGCAACGGCTCGGGCGCACGATCTCGGCGGCCGAAGAACCTCGTTCGCACGCCCTGCTCGGCCAGGTCCGGGAGCTCGCGCTCGATCGACTCGCCGAAGATCTCCATCAGGTCGTCGACCTCCTCGACGGGGCGCGACCAGTTCTCGGTCGAGAAGGCGTAGACCGCGAGCGAGCGGACGCCGAGCTCGATCGCCGCCTCGACGGTACGACGCAGCGCACGGGTGCCCGCGCGATGACCGTCGGCGACCGGCAGCCCTCGAGCCTCCGCCCAGCGCCCGTTGCCGTCCATGATGAGTGCCACGCAAGCCACGCTTCGCGCTTCGCGCGAATCGTGGTTAGGGATCGGCACGGCATTTACGCCTGGTGGTTCGGCGCGCGGCTCGCTCACACCTCCATGATCTCTGTTTCCTTGTGCCTGATCAGGCCGTCGATCGTCTTGGTGTGCTCGTCCGTCAGCTTCTGCACCTGCGCCTCGCCGCGCCGCTCCTCGTCGTCTCCGACCTCGCCGTTCCGGACGAGCTCCTCGAGGCCCTTCATCACGTCGCGCCGGACGTTGCGGATCGCGATCTTGCCGTCCTCCCCGTATTTGCGCACGAGCTTGACGAGCTCCTTGCGACGCTCTTCGGTGAGCTGCGGGATCGGCAGGCGCACGACCTTGCCGTCGTTCGAGGGCGTGAGGCCGAGATCGGACTCCTGGATCGCCTTCTCGATCGCCTTGATCTGAGTTGGGTCGAACGGCTGCACGGTCAGAAGGCGCGGCTCGGACGCGCCGATCGTCGCCATGTTCTTGAGCGGGGTCGCCGTGCCGTAGTAGTCGATCGTGATCCGGTCGAGCAGTGCGGCCGACGCGCGGCCGGTGCGGACGCTCGAGAACTCGGTTCGCGTCGTCTCGATCGACCTGTCCATGCGGCGGGTCGCATCCTGGAGGAACTCCTCGATCGTCGCCATCAGCTCTCCTCGTCGCTCGTGGTGGTAATGATCGTGCCGACGGTCTCGCCGCTCGCAACGCGGAGGATGTTGCCCTCTGCGAGCTCGAAGACATGGATCGGCAGGCGGTTCTCCATGCAGAGCGAGAGCGCCGTCGTGTCCATCACGCGGAGCCCGCGCTCGATCGCCTCGAGGTGCGTCAGCCGCGGCAGGAAGACCGCGTTCGCGTCGGTGCGCGGGTCGCCGTCGAAGACCCCCCGTGTCCCGTTCTTGCCCATCAGGAGCGCCTCGGCGCCGATCTCGAGCGCGCGGAGTGCGGCCGCCGTGTCCGTCGTGAAGAACGGGTTGCCGGTGCCGGCGGCAAAGATCACGATCCTGCCCTTCTCGAGATGGCGCATCGCGCGTCGCCGGATGTACGGCTCCGCGACCTCCGAGACCTCGAGCGCCGAGAGCACGCGCGTCAGCGCGCCGAGGCGCTCCAGCGCGTCCTGGAGCGCGAGCGCGTTCAGCACGGTCGCGAGCATTCCGGCGTAGTCGCCGGTGGCGCGATCCATTCCGTCCGCGGCGGCCGCGATCCCGCGATAGATGTTGCCGCCGCCCACGACGATCGCGAGCTCGAGACCGCCGCTCTGCACCTCGACGATCTCGTCGGCGATCCGCGCCACCCTCGCCGGGTCGATCCCGTACTCCTGCTCGCCCATCAGGGCCTCGCCCGAGAGCTTCAGGAGAACGCGACCGAACGGGGAGGCGACGCCTGTCAGCGTCTCCTCCGCTTCCTCCGGCTGAACCGTCACGACCCTATTCTGCGACAGCGAGCAGCTTGAACGCGAGCACGCGCGACTCGGCCTCGCCGAGCGCCTGCCCGACGGTCTTCGCGGAGTCGTGGATCCACGGCTGCTCGGTGAGGGTTCCGCCGGGCTGGGCGGCGAAGAAGCGCTTCGCGAGCATCCCCTCGACGATCTTCTCCTTGGCCTGCTCGGGCTTGCCTTCGAGCTCGTCCGAGTTGAGCAGGATCTGCTTCTCCGCCGCAACGACCTCGGCCGGCACGTCCTCCTTCGAGAGCCACTCCGGCCGGCCGAACGAGATGTGCATCGCAAGCTGACGGGCCAGCTCGGGAGTGCCGCCGGCGAGCTTGACGACGACGCCGAGCTTGTTCGCCGGCGGATGGACATAGGCGCCGAGCGTCTCGCCGGCTGCTGCCTCGTAACGCTCGGCACCGGTGACGAGGATGTTCTCGCCGAGCTTGGCGACGAGCTCGATGCGCTCCTGCTCGAGCTCCGAGACGGCCTCGGACCCGTCCGCGTCGACGGTGTCCAGCACCTTCTTCGCGAGCTCCTGGAACTCGTCGTTCTTCGAGACCGGCTCGGTCTCGCAGCCGACGGCGACCATCGTCACCCGGCTCTCGGACTGGCGGTAGCCGACGAGGCCCTCGCTCGTTGCGCGGCCGGCGCGCTTGCCGGCGAGCGCCATCCCGCGCTCGCGCAGCAGCGTGCGAGCGGCGTCGAGGTCGCCGCCCGACTCCTGGAGGGCTCGCTTGCACTCCATCATCCCCGCGCCGGTGGCGTCGCGGAGCTCCTTGACGAGGCCCGCGGAGATCGTGGTGCTCACTGTTGCTCAGTCCCTTCGGTGTTCGTTGGCCCTTCGGCGTTCGTTGGCCCTTCGGCATTCGTTGGCCCTTCAGTCGAGGATTCTTCCGGGTTCGTGGGCTCGTCGCTCGTTGCGGGTTCCTCGGTCGCGATCACGGCCGGCTCGTCAGCCGCCGCCTGACCCGTGATCTCGCTCAGATCCTCCGGCTCGACCACTGTCTCGCCCTGACTCAGCGGCTCGTGCTCGGCCGGCGTCTCGTCGGCCGCGGGGGCGGCGGCTTCGGTCGTCGCCGCGCCGTCTGTCTCCTCCGGCGCCGCCGCGCTGCCGTTGCGGGCGCTCAGCTCGGCCTCCGTGACGCGGGTCTTGCCGGCGGCAATGCCCTCGGCGATCGCGCGCACGATCAGGCTGCAGGAGCGGATCGCGTCGTCGTTGCCGGGAATGATGTAGTCGGCCTCGTCGGGATCGCAGTTCGTGTCGACGAGCGCGATGATCGGCAGCCCGAGCCGGCGCGCCTCGCGCACTGCGAGCTGCTCCTTCTTCAGGTCGACGATGAAGACCGCGTCGGGCTGGCGGCGCAGATCGGCGACGCCGCCGAGGTTCGACTCGAGCTTCTCGAGCTCAGCGAGCATCGTGATCCGCTCCTTCGCCGGCAGAAGCTCGAGCTGTCCCTCCGTCTTCAGGCGCCTGAGCTCGTGCAGGTGCGCGATCCGGTCGGTGATCGTCTTCCAGTTCGTGAGCAGGCCGCCTAGCCAGCGGTTCGATACGTACGGCATCCCGACGCGCGCAGCCTCCTGCTCGATCGAGTCCTGGGCCTGCTTCTTCGTGCCGACGAAGAGGATGCTCCCGCCGCGACTTGCGATGTTGCGGGCGAAGTCGTAGGCCTCCTGGAGGAGCTCGGAGGTCTGCTGCAGGTCGATGATGTAGATCCCGCCCCGCTCGGTGAAGATGAAGCGCTTCATCTTCGGGTTCCAGCGGCGGGTCTGATGACCGAAGTGGACTCCGGCCTCGAGCAGCTCGCGCATGGACACGACTGGCATGGACGTGGCCCCTTTCTCGGATTGGTTGTGGCGTGCTGCCGGCGCGGTGCGAGCGGAACCGCGCTCAGAACGCGGCACCCCCACTCGTTCGGTCCACACCGGGGAGGGAACTGGACGACGCCAGTGTAGCGGACGGCAAGTAACAGTCTGTTACAAGGCTGGCTGCTACAAGGCCCGGCTGTTACAAGGCCTGGTAGTTACAAGGCTCGGCTGTTACAAGGCCTGGTAGTTACAAGGCTCGGGCTCGCTCGAGCGCGGCGGCGAGGTCGCCCGGAAGCGGCGACTCGGTCTCGATCCGCTCGCCGGTGAACGGATGCGCGAACGCGAGCCGGGCGGCATGGAGGAACTGGCGCTCGAGCCCGAGCTCGCCGGGAATCCCGTAGACGGGATCGCCCACGATCCGGAGCTCGATCGCCTCGAGGTGGACGCGGATCTGGTGCGTGCGGCCGGTCTCGAGCGTGACCTCGAGCAGGGTGTGGTCGCGTAGCGCCTCGACGAGCTCGAAATGCGTGACGGCGTTTCGCGGGGTCGGCGTGTCGAGCGAGTGGCGGGTGCGATCCTGGCGGTCGCGGCCGATCGCCGCCTCGATCCTGCCCGTCCGGGAACGCGGCCTGCCTCTGACGAGCGCGAGATAGCGCCGCTCGACCTCGCGCCGCCGGATCAGCTCCTCCAGTCTCGCGTGTGCCTCGTCAGAGCGGGCGACGACGAGCAGGCCGGAGGTGTGGCGGTCCAGCCGGTGGACGATCCCGGGCCGGTCGTCGTCGTCCCCGCCGGCCGCGTCGAGCGCGAGCAGGCCGTGGACGAGCGTGCCTCCCTCTCGATCGCCCCCCTTGCGAGGACGACCGGTGCCCGGGTGGACGACGACCCCCGCCGGCTTGTCGACGACGAGCAGATGCGCGTCCTCGAAGGCGACGCGAAGTCCCATCTCCTCGGGCACGAGCGGTCCCGCCTCCGCCGGCAGCTCCGCGACGACGTCCTCCCCGCCCTCCAGCCGATGGCTCTTCGAGCGCACCTGCCCGTCGACGAGGACGTCGCCGGTCGCGATCAGGCGCTCGGCGAGGGCGCGGGAGCCGACCTCGGACCTCGCCGCGAGCGCACGATCGAGGCGACCGGGCTCAGGAGCGCGAAAGCGGAGAGTCACCAAGGGGGCGCGGTCTCTGCGACTGCCGGTCTGCCCCGGCGAGCGCCGCGAACAGGATCGCGACTCCGACCACGATGAACGTGTCGGCGAGGTTGAAGGCGGGCCAGTAGCGCACGTCGAGGAAGTCGGTCACGTGACCGAGACGCACGCGGTCGAGCAGGTTGGCGATGCTCCCGCCGAGCACGAAGCCAAGCGCGACCGGAAGGATCGGGTGTCGGCGGCCGGCGCGCGCGAAGAAGACGACCATCCAGGCGACGGCGATCGCCGTGAGGACGATCACGAGCGAGGTGGCCTGCGAGAAGAGCCCGAAGGCGATCCCCGAGTTCTGGACGTGGTGGATCGAGAGCGGGCCGGCGACATGCACCTCCTCTCCGAGCGCGAGCGTCCGCGTCACGATCTGCTTCGTGAGCTGGTCGGCTCCAACGGCCGCGATCGCGATCGCGCCGAGGCTAAGCCACTGGCGGGCGCCTGCGCCGAGCGGACGCTCGGCCGCCGAGATCGGGCGCAGCGCGTTCGTCGTCGAGCCAACCCTGACGTCCGGCGCGCGCGGCGCCTCCCTGCGGGCGGGCTCGTTCAACGCGCGAGCTTCCGAGCGTCCTCGATGCAGAGCGTCGTCCACGGAACCGCCTCCAGCCGCTCGGCGGGGATCTCCTTGCCGCAGACGGCGCAGGTGCCGTACGTCCCGGCCTCGATCCTCCCGAGCGCCTCGTCGACCTCGCGGAGCTGCCACTGCGCGTCCGCCTCGAGACCCTCGTCGAGCTCGCGCTCGTAGGTCTCGCTCGCCGAGTCCGCGAGATGGTTGTCCGAGGTCGAGCCGGAGAGCTCGCCGGTCTCGTCGGTGAGCGAGGCGCCGCCGATGTCGTGATGCTCGATCGCGCCGAGCAGACGCTCGCGATGCTCGTTCAGCGAATCCCGGAAGCGATCCGTGTCGATGCTCATGCGTTCTCCTGTCCCCCCGCCGAGGCGAGGCGTCGGTCGATCTCCTCCGGACCGAGTCCGGTCAGCTCCACGATCTTGTCGCGCGAGGTGCCGCCGGAGACGAGACTGACGCTCGAGCGCGGGAGCGCGAGCGTCTCGGCGAGCAGGGCGAGCACGGCGGCGTTGGCCCGGCCGTGCTCGGGCGCCGCAGCGACGCGCACCTTCCAGCCACCGCCGTGGCGCCCGACGACCGCAGGTCGGGCAGCGCCGGGCGCGACACGCAGCCGCAGTCGTGTCTTCGTGCCGCTCACGCTCGAAGGATAGATGCGGCCTAGGAGATCAGCCTGCGGATCTCGCCGGTCGACTCGCCCACGGGCTCGCGGGCGTCCCTGCCCGCCTCGTCGACGGTCTCGAGCGCCGAGTGGAGGAGCGATCGGATCCGACGGATCTCGCGATCGAGGCGCTCACGCTCGGCCGCAGCCCTCCGCGTGACTGCGCGCGCCTCACCGTGCGCCTCGGCGACGATGTTGTCGGCCTCGCGCCGTGCCTGATCCTTCAGCTCCTGGGCGGAGCGCTCCGCCGAGACGAGCGTCGTCCGCAGCAGCCCCTCGAGCTCGCGATGGCGCTGGAGGTCGTTCTCGAGCTGCTCGACCTTGTCCGAGAGGTCGGCGCGCTGACGCCAAACCTCTTCGAAGTCCTCGGCGATGTCCGCGAGCAGTCGCTCGACGGCCGCGGCGCGGTAGCCGCGGAGACCCTTCCGGAGCTGGATGTGACGGATCTCGACGGGTGTGATCGCCACGTCGCCTCCTTCCTAGAGCACGGCCTGGATCACGGAGTCGAGGATCTGCTGGAACACGATCAGGCTGATCACCGCGATCATCGGCGAGAGGTCGAGCGGCCCGAGCGGCGGCAGAAAGCGCCTGAAGAGCCGCAGGTACGGGTCGCAGACATCGTAGAGGAAGCGCTGCAGCCGGTTCAGCCACGGCCGGTACGGGAGCCTGACGAGCGACGTCAGGATGTACGCGAAGATCAGCAGGATGTAGACGTAGATGAACGTGTCCACGAAGCGCTGGACGGAGTCGGCGGTGTCGAAGAGCAGCGCCGTAGCGGCGAGATGGTCGCCCATGAGCACGGTTTCGGCTCCGTCCTGAGTTTTCCTACGCTTGGTTGAAGAAGCCGCCGCGCTCGAGCATGCGGGCGCGCTCCTCGGCGGAGACCTCGACGTTGCGCGGGGTCAGCAGGAAGACCTTGTCCGCGACGCGCTGCATGCCGCCGTCGAGTGCGTAGGTGAGCCCGCTCGCGAAGTCGATCAGCCGCTTCGAGAGATCCTGGTCGGCGTTCTGGAGGTTCAGGATCACGGGAATGCCGTCCTTGAAGCGGTCGGCGATCTGCTGGGCGTCGTTGAAGCTCCGCGGCAGGATCAGGTGCACCTTCACGTTCGCGGGATTCGGAGCCGACTCCACTCCCCGGAGGCGAGCGGTCGGGCGCAGCGTGGCGGTGTTGGCCGCCGCCGGCTCCGGGTCGCTCCAGTCCTCGAAGTCGCGACCGCGACGGGGTTGCAGCCTGCGGACGTTGGCCCGCTCGCGCGCGCTGTACGTACGCTCGATCTCCTCGTTCGCGGCGAGGCCGTCCTCGTCGTCCCAGTCGTCCTCCTCGGCGATCCCGAAGTAGACGAGCGTACGGTTCCAGACGTCCGAGAAGCCCATGAAGCAGGGGATGTTAGCGCCGCCGCCGGAACGAATCACCACTGGCTCCGCGGGACACGTCCGGGGTCAGAGCCCCGGACACGTCCGCGTACTGCCGGGGCCGAGCGGCGAGCCGACGAGCAAGCCGCCTGGGGAGGTTCGCGGTGACGCTTCAGGACACGTCCGGGCTTTGACCCCGGACGGGGCTGAAAAGGACGGCTCCGACCCTGATCAGGGTGGCGCCCTCCTCGGCGGCGACGCGGTAGTCCTGGCTCGTTCCCATCGAGAGCTCGGCGAGCCCGTACTCGGTCGCGAGCTCCCGCAGGCGGCGGAAGGTCGGTCGCGATGCCTCGGGGTCGGCCGATGCGGGCGGCATCGTCATCAGGCCGCGGGCGCCGGGATACGCGCCGAGCAAGCCCGCGAGCCTCTCCGGCGGGATCCCCGATTTCGTCTCCTCGCCGGCGAGATTGACCTCGATGAGCGCGGGAACGGTCAGCCGGCGGGCCGCGGACTCCGAGTCGAGGGAGTGGACGAGCTCGCAGATCCGGTTCACGACCTTGACCTTGTTCGACTGCAGGTGTCCGATGAAGTGCCAGCGGAACGCATCGCCGAGCTCGGCATGCTTGCGCTCCAGATCCTGCGCCCGATTCTCGCCGACGACCTCGACTCCCGCCTCGGCGAGGATCGCCATCTCCTCGAGCGCGACGTACTTCGTCGCGGCGACGATCGTGACGTCCGGCCCGACCTCTGCCCGGATCCGCGCGTACGCAGCGCAGACGTGCTCAGACAACACTGTCTCGGGCAACACGGGCGATTACACCCTGCACCCCGCGCGGCTTGCCGGTCCGACGGTGCGAGAAGAAGCGCTCCGGGTTGCACGCGGTGCAGAGATCGACGTGCTCTATCTCAGCCACCCCGTTAGCGCGAAGCGCCCGATCCGCAGAGACCCGGAGATCGAGCTTGCGTCCCTGGACGACGTCACGGCCGAACGCTGCTGCAAAGGGCTCGGCGACCTCGGACCCCACCTCGTAGCAGCACGGCCCGATCGCCGGCCCCACGCATGCGCGCAGACCGCTCGTTCTCGTGGTATCGAGCGCCGAGACACCGGCGGCGACAACGCCGTCGAGCAGCCCGCGCCAGCCTGCGTGCACGACGGCAACCGCCGGCGCCGCGGCGTCCGAGCGGACGAGCGCGATCGGCAGGCAGTCGGCCGCAAACGCGAGGATCGGCAGATCCGGCTCGTCCGTCCAGAGCCCGTCGCCCGGATTGCCGCGCCCTCCCGGAACGGCTCGCAGCACGCGATCGGAATGGATCTGCCGGTTGAGCGCGAGCCGATCGAGCCCACCCCCAACCTCGTCGCAGAGGCGCCGCCGGTTCTCGTCCACACGATCGACCTCGTCGCCGGTCAGCCGGCCGAGGTTGAGCGAGGCGAAGCGTCCCTCGCTGACGCCTCCAACACGGGTCGAGAAGACGACCGCGTACGAATCGCCTGCATCCCAGCGGATCATCTCGAGAGGGTACGCGAGGCTTCCGCGCTCACCGCTCGACGATCTCGCATTAGGCTAGTTCGGGCGTCTGAGCAGGCGCGCGGCCTCGGCCAGCAGCCGGGTGCGGGTGTTCAGCTCCGGATCGGCGATCACGCCTTGAAGGAGCTGGCCGAGCGCGCTCCCGAGCTCGGGCGAAGGCGTCCAGCCGAGCTCGATCAGATCGGCGCCGTCGACCGCCAGGTGCTCGAGACGGTGGGCGCTCGTCCGTTCTCGCTCCAGAGCGTCCCTGAAGCTGGCGAGGCGGTCGAGCTCGCCTTGCGCCTGCACGCTCTCGGCAAGCCGTTTCCCGCGGAGATCGGCGTCCTTGTGCGCGATGAGATCGAGCGCCGCCTCCTCGCCGTGGCGATGGAGGAATCGGCGGGCGCCGACAGCGAGCGCACGCCGCGGCGGCTCGAACATGTGCGCGCGGACGATCCGTCGCACCGCTGCTCGCAGCCGCGTCGGGTAGCGCAGTCGGGAGAGCGCCGCCGAGACGAGCTCCCCGCCGATCTCCTCGTGCGCGCGCTTGCCGAGCGCCGGGTTCGCGTAGAAGTGGAGGCGACCGTCCCTGCCGCGCCAAGCGGATTCCGGCTTGCCCGCGTCGTGGAGAAGGGCCGCGAGCCGCACGCGCAGCGGCGCACCTGCGGCCGCCGCCGCCTGGACGACGGCGAAGAGATGCTCGTCGAGAGGGAGATCGTGGTAACGACTCTCCTGGTCGAAGCCGATCGCAGGCTCGAGCTCCGGCAGGAACCGCACCAGGACGCCGGTGTCGCGCGCGAGCCGGAGCGCCTTCGCAGGCTCGCCGCCGAGCAGGAGCTTCGACAGCTCCCCCATGCCGTCGCTGGCGAGGCCGCCACCGATCCGCTCGCCGGACACGTGCACGATCCGCGGAGCCCACTCGCGCATCTGCTCCTCCGTCTCCGGATCCAGGTCGAAGCCCAGCTCGGAGACGAATCGCAGGCCGCGCACGATCCGCAACGGGTCGTCCTGGAAGCTCGCCGGGCTCGTCGTCCGGAGAATCCGCCGTTCGAGGTCGGCGCGGCCGCCGAGCGGATCGAGCAGCTCTCCGGTCTCGAGCCGACGTGCGATCGCGTTCACGGTGAAATCGCGGCGACGCATGTCCTCCGTCAGCGAGATCGAGGGGTCGGCGTCGATCTCGAAGTCGTGACGGCCCGGGCCGGTCGAGCGCTCGATCCGCGGCGGAGCGAACTCGATCCCGGACGGCTGGAGCGTGCGCGCGTCGCGGTCTCGCGGCAGCAGGCGGACGCCGATCCGCTGCTCGGCGACGACGAGGTCATCGACCTTTCCGTGCGGCTCCAGCGCAACCCGCAGCTCGGCGTGCCCGACCCCGGGGACGACGAAATCCAGCTCGCGGACCGGCCGCTCGAGGAGCTCGTCCCGAACGGCGCCGCCGACCACGTAGGCATCGAGGCCGAGTGAGTGCACGTAGTCGGCGACGGAGTTCCACACGCCGCCATTGTGCGGATCAGGGCGCTAGAGATGCGCGATTGCCTCGATCTCGACGAGCGCTCCCGACGGGAGCCCGGCGACCTCGACCGTGGAGCGCGCCGGCGGGCGATCGCCGACATGACGTGCGTAGACATCGTTCATCGCGGCGAAGTCACCGAGATCCCGGAGGAAGACCGTCGTCTTGACCAGTCGTTCCATCCCGCTCCCTGCTTCCTCGAGGATCGCGCGGAGATTCGCGAGGGCCTGCTCGGTCTGGTCGCCGATCTCCGGCCCGACCATTTCGGGCTCGCCGGGCCGCAGCCCGAGCTGGCCGGCGACGAAGACGAGTCCGCCGAACTTCACCGCCTGGTTGTAGGGCGCGCCCTGAAACGGGGCGGGTGCCTTCTCCGTTCGGACGATCTCCTTCCCTGCCATGTGTCTCCTCGCAAGCCGATGTTGACGGGATCGATGGGCGGCGAAACGGCCCCATCGGAGTCTTCGTGCTCAGCTTGCGCATGCTTGGGACAGCGCCGCGCCGAGCGCCTTGAAGATTGCTTCCAGCACGTGCTGCGAGTCGTCGCCGTCGATCAGCCGTACGTGCAGGGTCAGTCCGGCCGCGTCTGCGAACGCCTCGAGGAAGCGCGCGGCAAGGTCGGAGCGGAGCCCGCCCGCCCCTGCGGCCGAGAGATCCACGTTGGACGCAAGCAGCGAGTCAGGCGAGATCTCGAGCGCGACCTGCGCGAGCGCCTCCTGGGCGGGCAGCAACGCCGAGCCGTGGCCGGCGACCGCGTCCGCGTGAAGGAGCGGCGCAAAGGCCTCGCCGAGCGAGCGTCCTGCCTCTGCGACCTCGGCCTCGGCGTCGCCCGGCGGCAGCTCGAGCGAGAGCTCGAACCGGCCGCTGCGCGCGAGTAGCGTCAGCAGGTGATCGAGCACCGGCAGACCGGTCGCGACGTTGACCGTGCCACTACCGGCGGCTGCGACTCGGACGGCCATCGGGCGAGTCTACGTCGCC